>NZ_JBDNJQ010000502.1:0-229 GCF_051172895.1 Nostoc sp. CALU 1950
ATTGACGCTTTGATCTTACTTATCCATGACCCACAGGTTGATAGTTATATTCGTATACAGGCGGCAGAAAGCTTAGGGAAAATCAGCGTTGGCAACAAAATAGCGATTGAAGCTTTGATTTCACTTATCCGTGACCTACAGGTTAATAGTTATATTCGTATACAGGCGGCAGAAAGCTTAATAGAAATTGACCCTGGTAACCAAACGGCGATTGAAGGGTTGATAGCAC
>NZ_JBDNJQ010000503.1:0-226 GCF_051172895.1 Nostoc sp. CALU 1950
GAAGCACTGCTGGGTTTACTCAAAGATGATAGTGATAATGTGCGTAACCCTGCTGTTGTTGCATTGGGCAAGTTGGGCAACGCCTCGCCAGAGGTAGTTGAAGCACTGCTGAGTGTACTCAAAGATGAGAGTAAGATTGTGCGTTACTCTGCTGCTGAAGCATTGGGCAACTTGGGCAACGCCTCGCCACAGGTAGTTGAAGCACTGCTGGGTTTACTCAAAGATG
>NZ_JBDNJQ010000504.1:0-224 GCF_051172895.1 Nostoc sp. CALU 1950
TGTAAGTGCAGTCGCATTCGCTATACTTAAAGCTTTTGAGGTTTTAGTTGTCAGATTTAGAGACTTGAAACCGGATGCCATAAGATTGCCCCGTCAGGTAAGATAGACGCTTTGTTTATTAGCCTACTACTTAAGGTCTTTAATACTTAAATTGCCTCTGCCAACTTACAATTGTGCAAAATAATCTGTATTATTCACTACAAAATTAGATGCGCTTACCCTGG
>NZ_JBDNJQ010000005.1:0-120708 GCF_051172895.1 Nostoc sp. CALU 1950
CAGCTAAACCAACAGCTAAACCGACAGCTACGCCAACAGCTAAACCGACAGCTACACCAACGGCTAAACCGACAGCTAAACCAACAGCTAAACCGACAGCTACGCCAACAGCTAAACCGACAGCTACGCCAACAGCTACACCAACAGCTACGCCAACAGCTACACCGACAGCTACGCCAACATCTACGCCAACATCTACACCGACATCTACACCAACATCTACACCGACATCTACACCGACAGCTACACCGACAGCTACACCGACATCTACACCTTAGTCATCAGAAAAAATTCCTACCTCAAAGACTCAAGTCATCTGATTTGGTTCTTCTAAGGGTCTGCCTTTGGGTGTAGGTAGAATTGAACGGCGGTCATTGTAAGGCATAGGAATGTACTGCACGCTGGGTCGTCCTCCTTGTGACTGTGGGTACAGATCCATGAGATTATAAATGGAATGGGGCAGTCCGACGGTTACGGGCAGCCCCATTTCTGTTGCTTCTTCAATAGTGATGGGATAGTCGTGGGTAACGCGCCCAGTTGTTAAGGCTTCGATAATCGGTTCGATATTTTCTGGCAGAACTTTTTGTTTGGGTATACTGTCTTTCAGCAGAGTTCGTACAAACCGCTGTACTTGTTGTATTGCTTTGCGTGAGAGGTCGGCCATAATTAGAGTTTGGTCATCAATCTCACTGATGGGTTTATCTTCAATTACTTTCAGGATGCTTGCTGCTGGGTAATTACCCAATTGGGGATCAACTGGCCCTAAGACAGCGTTAGCATCCATAATAATTTCATCAGAGGCGAGGGCAAGCATAGTACCGCCACTCATGGCGTAGTGGGGTACAAAGACTGTGACTTTTGCTTGGTGGCGAATTAATGCTCTGGCGATTTGTTCTGTAGCCAAAACCAAACCACCAGGAGTGTGTAAAATTAAGTCAATCGGCACATCTGCGGGTGTGAGGCGAATTGCTCGCAATATTTGTTCTGAGTCTTCGATAGTAATGTAGCGAGATATGGGAATTCCCAGGAAACTAATGGACTCTTGGCGGTGAATCAGCAAAATCACCCGACTTTCGCGTTCCTGCTGGAATTCTTGCAAAGCACGCAAGCGCCGATATTCTATTTGACGTTTTTGCCAAAGGGGTTGCAAAGAAGTCAGAAGCAGGAAAATCCAGAATAAATCACCAATACCAAAACCCATATAATATTAATTTATTGTTCAAGAATCACGGTTGCCGTCATTATTGTCGCAAATTTGGTGCGATCGCAGTTCTATCTATAGATTTAAAAGTATCGAACTACACTCAGCACAGAGATATATGAAGAGTGCTGAGTGGGTAAATTCAAAATTATGTTAGCGAGTCCGCGCACCCCTACAGGGAAGCAATCTACGCGTAACGTCTCGTAGAGAACATCATTACGAATTACGTTAGCGACGCAGGAGCGTCATTACGAATTATTTACTACCCTCTTCGCCAAATCTTGATAGTGTCGTCATCACCACCGCTAACTAGCGTTTGGCCATCAGGACTGAAGGCAACACATCTAACATAGTTGGAATGCCCTGTAAGTGTGCTGATTTCTCTGCCACTGTGTACGTGCCACAGTTTGATAGTGTTGTCCCAACTGCCACTAGCGAGAAATTGCCCATCCTGGCTAAAGGCAACTGACCAAACTGAATCAGAATGACCAATGAGAGTACGAATTTCTCTGCCTGTATTTACGTGCCACAGTTTAATCGTATTGTCGCCACTGCCACTAGCAATAATTTCTCCGTCCTTGCTAAAAGCAATACAGTTGACGAAGAAGGAATGACCTAATAATGTGCAAATGTTTCTGCCTGTGTATACTTGCCACAGTTTGATAGTGTAATCATTACTGCCACTGGCCACCAGCTGTCTATCCTTGCTATTAGTTGCAGGCGTTCTCGGAGAGTAGGCAACTGACGAAATTGAGTCGGAATGACCTCTGAAAGTTTGGGTTTCTATACCTGTGTGTACCTGCCACAGTTTGATTGTACAATCAGCACTACCGCTAGCCAGAAACTTACCATCTGGACTAAAGGCAACGGAATTCACCCAATTAGCATGACCAATGAGAGTACGAATTTCTTTGCCTGTGTTGACATCCCACAATTTGATGGTGTTATCCCAACTACCGCTAGCTAAAATTCTTCGATTCAGGTCTACAACTCCCGCAGATTTACCGGAATCACCTTGATAAGAAAGGTTTGAAGAGATTGGGCTAAAGGCGACGGAATTAACCATATTGGAATGACTAGAAGACCAACGACCTAGTTGACGCACTAACTTGCCAGTGCCTACTTGCCAAAGTTTGATGGTGTTGTCATTACTGCCACTAGCAATAAACTGCCCATCTGAGCTAATGGCGATCGCATGAACCATACTAGAATGACCTTTGAGGGTCTGTATACATTGCCAGTTCTGCTGATCTAATACAACAAGTGGTAAAACAGGTGGAGGTAATTTAAGTCTAGGCGTTATCACTAAGGTAGATGATGTTGCTGTTACATCTTCCCCTCTATCCGGGCCTAATAAATCCAACCACTCCTGCACAGACTGGGGACGGTAGGTTGACTCCAAATCCATGCCGCACATAATAGCCTGATTTACCCTGTTGCTGATGTTGGGATTAAAATATTGTGGTGGTTCTAAATTGATATTGTGACGTCTATCATCTGCACTTGTTGGTACAACTGCGGTAAGTAAATTATACAAAGTAGCGGCTAGGGCATAGATGTCAATGTATTCTCCTCGTGGCGCTTCTGATTCATACTGTTCAGGTGGGGCAAAACCAGGGGTACGATACACAGTATGCCTTTGAATCATATTAGGAATAAATTCTCTAGCGATGCCAAAATCTATCAGCACTGCTTCTGATTTATCAATGCGGATCATGATGTTGCGTGGTTTAAGATCCCGATGCAACAGTCCTTTAGAATGGATTAGGGTCAAAGCGTCGCCAATTTGCCGGATGTACAACAGCGCTTCTACTTCTGATAGCACCCCTATCCGCTTCAAGCGCTGTCCTAAGTCTTCGCCTTCAATGTAATCCATCACCATGCAGGGCAAATTTCCCTCATCAAAGATGGTTTCTATCTGTACTATATGAGGATGGTGACACACGGCCAGCCGAACTGCTTCATCACGAAAGTCTTGCCGTAACTTGTTTCGGTGAAGAATCCAGGCGGGGTGATTCAGGATTTCTTCTTTGAGGGTTTTAATCACTCGCTGTTGATTCCGTTGATTTCTGGCAAGATAAGTAATGCCAATTCCACCTTCACCTAGTTGGCTTTCGATAATGTAGCGTCCCCCGAATAAAGACTTTCCTGCATTCCACACCATTAGTAATATTTGACAATTGCTGGTATTTATTTTGGCACGGTATCAGAACAGCCAACACGAATTTTTAGGAATTCCATTTGAATTGCTGTTGTAGTTTTTTGGAGCTTAGTTACTTAGAGAACATTTTCATTAACCTCAATAATTACTAATAGTATAAAGTTGGATATACCCTAATAGTTTTAGCTAAACTATGCCTTTACACCAAAATATGAAAGTTAATTGCTCATGCTAGAGTAAACGTTAACTTTAGCCATATTTGTTCATAATAATTTGACTTGTAGGTAATCTAAAATTATGCTAAAGAATCTGAATCTGAAACAAAAATTTACAATTCTACTACTGGTAATTCTGACATTCGGTCTGAGCTTAAGTGGATTTGCTCTGTCTTCTCTACTCAGGGAGAATGCTAAACAAGATATTAGCTCAACAGCTCTCATGCTCATGGAAACCATGAGTTCTGTTCGTAAATACACTAGTACTCAAGTGAATCCAGAGCTAGCCGATAAATTGGCTACTGAGTTTTTGCCGCAAAGTGTGCCTGCATACTCAGCACGAGAGGTCTTTGAAATTTTACGAAAAACAAAAGACTACCGTGAGTTCTTTTACAAAGAAGCAACTCTCAATCCCACTAATCTTCGAGATAAGGCTGACGGTTTTGAGGCGGAAATTGTAGAAAGGTTTAGAAATAAATCAGACCTTAAAGAAGTGAGTGGATTTCGCTCAATTCCTGTTGGGGATATCTTTTATATTGCTCGTCCCTTACCAGTTTCTGAACAAAGTTGTCTGGTCTGTCATAGTGTACCCGAAGCTGCACCTCAAAGCATGATTAATCTCTATGGCACAGCTAATGGATTTGGGTGGAAGCTTAATGAGATTGTTGGCGCTCAGATTATATCAGTACCTGCAAATAATGTCATTAACAAAGCAAATCAGTCTTCCTTACTAATTATCTTAATTGTATCAACTATATTTATAGCAACTATCCTATTAGTCAACTTATTCTTGAATCGACAAGTTGTTATGCCTCTCAAACGCATGACTCGCATAGCCGAAGAAGTTAGTACTGGACATCTGGAAGTTGAATTCGAGCAGATGTCTAATGATGAAATCGGTAATTTAGCTAAAGCCTTTAAACGGATGCAGTTAAGTTTAGAAATGGCAATGAAAAGAATCAAACGCACTCAGGGAAGTACAGGAGACTAAACAATCCAAAATTAAATATTATCCCCTTGAAATCTTTATGAGAATAATCTTTTTCTGAATTCAATAGCTGCTTGAAAGTCAGGAATTTGCCTAGCTATAAGTTCAATAAACTGTTCAGGCGAGATGTAAGGATTTTCATCTAATATTTCTTCTATAATCACATTTGCCATTGGGCCGATGTGGTAGGCTAACCCCTGGTGACAACTTTTGATAAATGCTGGTTGGAGGGAAGGTTGTTGTTGTTCAATTCGCCCAGTTTGTGGACTAGTAGGTGAACTAAGTGAACTAAAAATTGTTTCTCCAGGTTGGTTGTATGACTGCGATATTGCCGACATAGCCTGAAATTCCGGATTAAATACCGTGGCAGGTAAATCATCAAACATAATTGCAGGAGACATTGCCACTTTTGGTTCTCCAATACGCTGTAAATCTGTGATAACTTCCCTGGCTGTTTGGTATCGCTTGTTAGGCCTATCTGCCAACATCTGATCGAGTACTTGAGCAAAACTATCAGTTACGTAGGTATAATAACGCCAGTTCCAATCAAGTGAATACTGATCCATTAGTAAAGATGGATCTCTACCTGTAAGTAGCACAATAGCTGTTACGCCCAAAGCATAGAGGTCACTAGAGGGTGAACATAAACCTAAGCTAATCTGTTCTCGGGGAGCGTATCCCACTTTCCCGACGAGGGACATTTTGCCAACAAAGGTTACCTGGTGGTTAGAACTTCTCCCCTCGTTCACGTCAGCAATTTGCTTACCGACACCAAAATCAATCAGTACTGGCAGATCCTTGCCAGTGGGTAACATAATGTTATCAGGAGAAATATCTCGATGGATAATGTTGTGCTGGTGGACATATTCCAAAACAGGCAGCAGATTTTTTAGCCACTGGATAACTTCGTCTTCAGAGAAATTTCTTCCTTGACGTTGAAGTTCTCCTAACAATCTCGAATATGTTTTACCATCAACATACTCTTGTACTAGGAATAGCCGACCATCTCCTTCAAAGCAAGCCAAAAACTTGGGAATTTGAGGATGTTGCAATTGATGAAGAATTTTTGCCTCTCTTTTAAATAAGTTGCGATATTGTTCCAGTCCACTCTCCCCTGTGCCAATGGGTGCAAACTCTTTGAGAACACAAGGTTCATCAAATCTACGAGTGTCAAAAGCTAAGTAAGTTCGTCCTAATCCTCCCTGTCCTAGAACTTTTTGGATAATATAGCGGTTATCGATTAGAGTTCCAGCAGCTATTTCTGGCCTTGTGATATGAAACTGTGACATCTCATCGCACTCCTAGCGATTTTATTGTTGATAGATTATTTAGTTTGCTGAAAGTCAGAAACTCTAGCAGATAAAGGCTGATAACATCCTTCAAATTGAGGTTAGCACCACTATCAAAACAAGGAAATACACTTTTCTACAATCTTTCGATGGTCTTGTGTGACCAAATAGACAATTTTTACCTGAGTAGTTTAATCATGCTACTCATACTTAGGTATTTTAGCAGCCGCAACATAGCCAGTGTCTGCGGTAATATCTGCGAATGTTCAGGGCATCGCCTTTTAGATTTGATGCTGAACCTTATCTATACGCCTAGTAACCCAATTGACACCGAGTTTAGGAATAGTAAGGATATAGCGTAACATTATGGTTTTTCTGAAAAACTGAGGTTTCTATAGACTTCCTGAAGAAAATATTATACGTATTTCAAGTGCTAAATATGCGATCGCTCTCAAAAATTAATCTTTCTGAGAGCCAATCTCATTATGAGATAGCTGTTTCAGAATCCGCTATCAAGGTTTCAGTACAGGTGATTTCTCAAAAACAAAAAATATACTTTGTATCATAAAAGACTCCCAAAGCTACAATAATTCATCTAGTTCATCAGGATTCACACCTAACTGACGCAAACGTTCTGCTAATTGTTCTGCTTTTCGTTTAGCTTGAGCAGTTTCTTGTTTGGCTTCTGTAGCTTCTTGTTCTGCAATGATCGCTCGTTCAGTTGCAGCAGCGGCTTCTTCTGTGGGTACGGGAATTAATTCTCCCGCCAAAGTGAACCACCTTAACCACAACCTTTCAATATCTCGAAATGAACCCTGCCATAAGCCTAAACTTAAATCTATCTCTGGCATTAGTAGATATCCATCAGTCAAGTTCATCGGTTCATAGTGACCACCGACTAACTGGAAAGCCCGAAGTTCATTAGTATAGCGACTAAAAACAACATAGTAGGGAATCCGCAAAATTCGTTCATAAACTTCCCATTTACTAGGAGGTTTATCTGCTGCACTTTCTCTTCTTGTGCCTAAATCTTCATCTTCCGTACCTGGAGATAATAATTCAACAACCACGAAGGGATTTGCTGGTTCTTGCCAAGTTACATAACTTAACCGTAAATCCTCCCCTTTGTATAATTTTCCTACGCCTACCACACCAAACCAATCTGGGCGTTTATACCACAAAGGATGCTGGAGATCATAGTAGAGATTAAGATCAGCCGCACTATAAACTAGTTCTGGATTCCAGTTAATTGGCTGAAAAGTTAAATATAAAAGTAAGGGTTGTAAAAAGTGAAAATCGTCTGGCAAACCGGGTTCCTCTGGGTTGTCACTTGGTAAATCATACATTGTTGGTAGATTTTCCCAAGGAGGAAGCGGCGGATCAGATTGGGGAATATAGTGGGGAGAAGAAGTCATAGTCAAATTCTGAACATTTTGAGAGTGGCTGGATACAAATTATGCTTCCAATTTTGCCGAGTCTTTTAACAGCGATCGCTCCCAAATCCAATCGAGTAAAATTGGATTGACTAACTCCGGCGCTTCATCCTGCGGACAATGCCCCACTCCTTCTAAAGGAATAAACTTTTGTACTTGAGGAAAGTTAGCTAATTCTCTTCCTAACTTAATTGGTTCCCACGGATCAGCCGTTCCCCACAAGATAATTGCCGGACAGGATAACAGTGGTAAAAGGTCTTCTGGTAAAGGGCCTGTAGAATAAGAAGTAAAGGCCAGGAACACAGCACCAGCGCCCACATCGCTTGCTGGTGAAGTGAGAATATCTACCAACTCATCTGTCACCATCTCAGCATTCGAGTATGCTTGCAGCAGAATTTTCCGCACTGTTTTCGGTTTGGCGAGTTGATTAAAAAAGAACTCGCCAATTGGTTTGATAGATAACAGGCGTTGCAGTAGAGGCGCTCCGTAACGACGAGATAAAGGTAAAGTTACCCGTTTGCGATCATGCAACAGCCGTAAAGAACAGTTGAGCAAAGCAACTCCCAAGGCAATATCTGGGTTGCTTACTGCTGCTTGCATGGCTACAATACAGCCAATAGAATTTCCGACTAAAAAAGCTGGCTCACCGACAACTTCGCGGCAAAAATCTGCTACTTGCTGTCCCCAGGTTTCTAATGTGTAGGCAATTTGTTCACCAGGTTGAGGTTTTGCGGAAGCGCCAAAACCAATCAAATCAATCGCATAAACACGGCAACTTTCCGCTAATACGGGAATATTTTTCCGCCAGTGCCACCAAGAAGCGCCAAATCCATGCACGAGGACAACAGCTGGCCCAGTGGTTCCTTGGGTTTGATAGCAAATTGGAAAATCCTGCCAAATCCAGGTTTTTGTAGAAGTGAGTGCTGTGTTTGAAGTTGAGGTTGTCATGAGAATTTTGATGAAAACAAGGGTAAAAGCCTTTCAGTAGCAAAGCGCAAGTAAAATTGTTTTGAATTTGAAGAAAATTTATCAGATTTTCAAAATAAATCTTTTGCTCTAGTGATAGCCTATACCTATACCACGAAAGCTTCTAGGCTGATAACACTAGCATTAAGCTGATAGTTTTATCTAGTTATAGAGAGTTTTCATCTTGTTGATAGAGGTAATTTACTCATAACTTAATATTATGTCAGTATTAGAAATCAGAACTTTTGTAATGTGAGTAATATTTTCGCTATTTGGAGATGTCAGCGAATTAGCATCAGTGATAGATTCAGTAGTTTCACAATTTACGATAGCTAATATAAGTCTATAAGATTGGCGAATATGAGGCATCGGCTAAGGGGTGGTTTGCAACTGGAAACTGACGCTGAATTTAACAATATTTTTCTTGTTCCTAGTTCTGCGGGCCAGAAATCATGAATCTACTAGAAACAATTGATACTCCCGTTGGGAGCTACGCACCAGATTTTGAACTGCCAGGAATTGATGGTCAAGTACACCATCTCAGGCGTTATCTTGAAAAGTTCCGAGCAGTCGGTGTCATTTCCATGTGTAACCACTGTCCTTATGTAGAGTGGTATCTAGGCAAGCTCAGAAACATTCAAGCCGAATTTGCGCCAAAAGGCTTTACACTAATTGGGATGAATGGTAGTGATGGCGATCGCGAAACTCGGTCAAGCTTTGAAAATATGAAAGCTTTTGCCCTGCGTCACCACTTGAACTTCCCCTACCTGTGGGACTCTACGCAAGATGTGACCCGCAGTTTTGGTGCTACAAAAACACCAATGGCTTTTTTAATAGATACTAATGGTATAGTCCGCTACAAAGGTAGAATTGACAATCATCGCCAAGACCCATCATCGGTGGGAGAGGATTATTTGAGAACTGCGATCGCTTCTCTGTTTAAAGGTCAAGAAATAGATATACCACAAACAGAACCAATAGGTACTACATTGATTTGGCGTAACTAGACATAGATAGTCCCTGTAACTGCTATCTTAAATTGGAGGCAATTGCAACTTTTTTGATAAAGCGGAACTTCATGGGAACGAATTACCGACGGGTTTTACTCAAACTGAGCGGTGAAGCCTTAATGGGCAACATGGGCTATGGCATTGATCCAGAAGTGGTCAAAGGAATAGCACAAGAATTAGCAGAGGTGATAGCCACTGGCACTCAAATTGCCATAGTTGTTGGCGGCGGCAATATTTTTCGTGGCGTCAAAGCAGCGTCGGCGGGGATGGACAGGGCAACCGCTGACTATATCGGGATGATTGCCACGGTAATGAACGCCATGACGCTACAAGATTCTCTGGAACGCATAGGAGTACAGACGCGGGTGCAAACTGCGATCGCTATGCAAGAATTAGCAGAACCGTATATTCGTCGTCGTGCCATCCGTCATCTTGAAAAAGGACGGGTGGTAATTTTTGGTGCTGGTTCTGGAAATCCCTTTTTTACTACAGACACCACTGCGGCATTAAGAGCAGCAGAAATTGATGCCGAGGTGATTTTTAAAGCCACCAAGGTAGATGGAGTGTATGATGCCGATCCTCATATTTATCCCGACGCCAAGCGTTACAATAGCCTTACCTACGCACACGTTTTAGCCAAAGATTTGCGGGTGATGGATAGTACTGCGATCGCCTTGTGTAAAGAAAATAATATCCCAATTCTGGTATTTGACCTAACGGTGCGAGGCAACATCCACCGAGCAGTCTTGGGAGAATCCATCGGTACCCTTGTGGGAGGTTCTTGTGAAATTAGCTGAAGCTGAGAGTACGATGCAAAAGACGGTTGAGGCAACTCAACGATCTTTTAACTCAATTCGCACTGGTCGAGCCAATGCGAGTCTATTAGATAAGGTATTGGTGGATTATTACGGTTCGCCCACTTCCTTGAAATCACTGGCAAACATTAGCACGCCGGATGCTACGACGATCTTAATTCAACCCTACGATCGCAGCAGTTTAAATATAGTCGAAAAAGCGATTTCTTTGTCAGATGTCGGTTTAACCCCCAGCAACGACGGTTCCGTGATTCGGTTGAATATTCCGCCCTTGACAAGCGATCGCCGTAAAGAACTCGTCAAAATAGCATCTAAGTATGCTGAAGAGGGTCGTGTTGCTATTCGCAACATCCGCCGCGATGCCATAGACGCCATTCGCAAACAGGAAAAAAACGCCGAAATTCCTGAAGACGAAGCACGAGATCAGCAAGATAAATTGCAAAAACTAACAAACAAGTACACTGCCCGAATAGACGAATTACTGGCAGAAAAAGAAAAAGACATTACGACTGTTTAAAGTCTAAAGTCTGAAGCATAAAGGCTGAAGGATAATGGATAAATTCTTCAGCCTTTATCATTTCTTAGGTATCTAACAAAAATTGATCAATTATCTCAATAGAAAATAAACTAATTCAGGAGCAAAAATTCAGCCTTATGTACGACTGTATCATCGTCGGCGCTGGGCCAGCTGGTGGAACAGCGGCATATCATTTAGCCAAACAAGGTCGCTCAGTATTAGTGCTGGAAAAAGAATCCTTGCCAAGATATAAACCTTGTGGCGGTGGTGTATCTCCAGCGATCGCTCAATGGTTTGACTTTGATTTTAGCCCAGCGATTTCTCTGAAAGCCGACTCCCTTCGCTTTACCTGGAAATTGGGCGACCCAGTGGAAGCAAAAACTGCCACTAAAGAACCAGTCTGGATGGTGCGACGAGATATTTTTGACCATTTCCTAGTACAGCAAGGACAGAAGCAAGGGGCTGAACTACGAGATAATACTGAAGTAACGGGTATTGAATTTAAAAGTGACTATTGGCAAGTTAACACAGCCAATGGGCCAGTTACAGGTCGCTACTTAATTGCGGCTGATGGTGCTAAAGGGCCGATGGCAAAATGGCTAGGTTTCAAAGAACGGAAACGTTTCCTCACAGGGGCTTTAGAGGCAGAAATCCCTGGAGTTGTAGAAAACCAACCCGTAATTCATTTTGAGTTTGGCTTAGTCAAAAACGGCTATCTCTGGAACTTTCCCAAAGCTGATGGTTATTCCATAGGTGTTGGGACGTTTATTGGCCGTCAACCCCAAGACTTCAAAAAGATTTTGGATGAGTACGCCAAATCATTGAATTTAGACCTCAAAACCAGCAAACAATATGGTCATCCCCTATGTATTTGGGATGGTAATCAAAAGCTGCACACCCAAAATGCTGTTTTGGCTGGGGAAGCTGCTTGTGTGGTTGATCCCATGACAGCAGAAGGCATTCGCCCCTCAATTTTTAGCGGTTTGCTCGCAGCCGCAACCATTAATGAAGCACTTTCTAATGACACTAACGCTTTAGAAAGATATAGCGAAGCTATTAATGAAGAGTTGGGGACTGAGATGGCTTGGGCGCAAAAGTTAGCTGGAGCGTTTTATCGGTTTTCCAACATTGGCTACAAAGTTGGTGTTAAGCACCCCTCTGCTCCCCAAATCATGGGTAAGATTATGTGTGGAGAACTGCGCTATGGCGACGTTGCCGGTCGTGCCCTCAAGCGTTTAATTTCTGGTTTTGGAGGTTAATTAACCAGACAAGTTGCTTGAGCAACTTGTTAAAAGTAAGCAAACTTCCGTCACTGTATAATAGGCATTTCTAAATATGGCAATATGGCAATTTACTTGATAAAACGGCTATCTGTGTTCGCTAATATTCTTGCTCTTGTCCTCTTCATGCCGGGAATTGCCTTAGCTGCACCCGTTCAAATCAATACTACTTTTGGTGTTATTTTCGCCCAGACTACCAAAACTGCAAGCTATTCCACCTCATCGGAGATTGACCTGACTCCCTTACAACGCCAAGAAATCCAGGCTGTACGTCAGAGAAGAAACAGAGAAATTGAGGCAGTGTTAAACTCATCCCAACGTGCCCAACTTAATCACAATCTCCGGGCTGGTAATAATCTCAATCAAGCATTAGAAAAATTGAATTTGAAACTAGAGCAGCAAGAGTTGGTAAAGGCGATCGTGCAATTTACTAACTTGAAAATGAAAGTTATTTCATCTAGGCATTTGCTAAAAATAGGACAGAAGTAAGAGCAAAAGCAATCATTTTGCGTAGCGCTTTCTTTTTGCTGTGGTTTAGCAAATAGGAAATTTTCATCTACATCATTCTTATACCCTGGCGACTGGAAGTCGCGGCTACACAAACAAAGTCCGCCTTCGCGGACTAATGCTAAAGCGTAAATCTCTGGATAGTTGGCGATCGCTAAACTTATGGAAACAGTTGATTAATCGGGACTTCAACTTTTGGAAAAGCAATCAAGGATAACGTTGCATCCTCCTGCAAAATAAATTCAAGATTGTAGCCTTCTAACCCCGGTTCGCGGAAAATATAAACCTGACGCTGATTCACATCCAAAATCCAGTAGTCAGCAATTCCTGCCTTAGCATAAAGAGGCGCTTTTTGTTTACGATCTGTTTCTAGTGTCCGATGATATTCGTTTACAGTCCACAAGCGCACTCTAGTTTGTGTCATTGTATATTTCCTGTGGCTGACTACGCCTACGCACATCACTTTTAGGCGATTATCTCTTACTCTCAACTTTGACAGCATCTATAATTAATCTTGCCCTATTTAGTTCGTTACCATGTCGGAAGAAGATATCCGAGCCGCCAGGCTGGAGAAAGTAGAACAACTCAAGCAGCTAGGGACTAACCCTTATGCCTATCGTTGGGAATCTACCCATCATGCAGCGCAGTTGCAAGAAAAGTTTGCCGATTTAGTCAGTGGTGAAGAAGTTGATTTAGAAGTTGCCATAGCCGGACGCATTATGGCACGTCGCGTTTTCGGTAAATTAGCTTTCTTCACTTTGCAAGATGAAACCGGCACAATTCAGCTTTATCTAGATAAAAATCGCATCCAAGAAGGTATGGCAGATATTGATGCCGATGCCTTCAATCACTTGAAGCAACTTACGGATGCAGGCGACATTCTAGGAGCCAAAGGTACTATTAAACGGACTGAAAAGGGCGAGTTATCTGTCTACGTTAAACAATATACTATCCTCACTAAATCCCTGTTGCCCCTACCCGACAAGTGGCATGGATTAACGGATGTTGCCAAGCGTTACCGTCAGCGCTACGTTGACTTGATTGTTAACCCGGAAGTGCGACAAACTTTCCGCCGTCGCGCTCAAATTACTGCTGGTATTCGCCGCTATTTAGAACAGCGGGATTTTCTGGAAATTGAAACGCCAGTTTTGCAAAGTGAGACTGGGGGTGCAGATGCACGTCCATTTATCACTTATCACAACACTTTAGAAATGGAGTTGTATCTGCGAATTGCCACAGAACTCCATCTCAAGCGGTTGATTGTGGGTGGTTTTGAAAAGGTGTTTGAATTGGGGCGAGTTTTCCGCAATGAGGGAATTTCAACTCGACACAATCCCGAATTTACGACGATTGAAGTTTACCAAGCCTACGCCGATTACAACGATATGATGGCGTTGACTGAAGGGATTATTACTACTGTCGCCCAAGACGTACTTGGCACATTAGAAATCACCTACCAAGGGGAACCTATAAATTTAACACCACCTTGGCGACGGGTGACAATGCACGATTTAGTTAAAGAATTTACAGGTTTGGATTTTAATTCGTTCCCAAGTTTGGAAGCAGCAAAAACAGCAAGTAAAAATGCTGGTATTCCTGGTATAGATGAAGCTCAATCAATTGGTAAGTTACTGAATTTGGCATTTGAAGAGAAAGTAGAGGCCAATTTAATTCAACCTACCTTTGTAATTGATTATCCTGTAGAAATTTCGCCCCTAGCAAAACCTCACCGTTCTGTGCCTGGTTTAGTAGAACGATTTGAGTTATTTATAGTCGGGCGAGAAACTGGGAATAGCTTCTCAGAACTTACCGATCCTATTGATCAAAGAGAACGCTTAGAAGCACAAGCGGCGCGGAAAGCTGCTGGCGACTTAGAAGCCCAAGGTGTAGATGAAGACTTTCTCACCGCTTTGGAATATGGGATGCCGCCTACTGGTGGTTTAGGGATTGGGATCGATCGCTTGGTGATGTTATTAACTGATTGTGCCAGTATTCGGGATGCGATCGCTTTCCCCTTACTCAAGCCAGAAAAATTAGAATCATCCCCAGATTAAGTCTGGGGATTGGGGACTGGGGATTGGGGACTGGGGATTGCTTCTCATGTCCCTAATCCCCCAATTCCTACACCACTACTTTTTCTAAAATCAGCTTAGAACGCTTCACTTGATCAGGAATTGCCACGGGATAATCTCCGGTGAAGCAGGCAGAACAGAAACTATTGGTGTCTTCTCGTGTCGCTTCTAGCATTCCCTCCCAACTAAGATAGGCAAGGCTATCTACTTCGAGTTGTTTGGCAATTTCCGCTACTGACTTGGTAGCAGCAATGAGTTGATCCTGAGAATCGGTATCGATGCCATAGAAGCAGGGATGAGTTACAGGCGGAGAAGAAATTCGCATGTGTACCTCTATTGCACCTGCTTCACGCAAGGTTTTGACTAGTTTACGGCTGGTAGTACCGCGAACAATCGAGTCATCTACAATGATTACTCGTTTCCCTGCCAGCACATCTTTGAGGGGGTTGAGTTTCATCCGCAGACCCGATTCGCGCATGGTTTGGGTTGGTTGAATGAAGGTTCGCCCAACATAGCGATTTTTAATCAGTCCTTCGCCGTAAGCAACACCAGACGCTTGGGAAAATCCAATAGCAGCAGGTATACCAGAATCAGGAACACCAAAGACAATATCGGCATCTACAACAGATTCTTTAGCTAATTGATGCCCTAACCGCATTCGATAGCTGTACAAACTCTCGTTGTGCATAACGCTATCAGGGCGGGCAAAGTAAATCATCTCAAAGATGCACAATTTCCGCTCAGATTTTTGACTCCAATGATAAGAAGCCAAACCTTCTTCAGTAATCCAAACTAATTCACCTGGTTCTACATCTCGCAGGTATTCGGCTCCAATGATGTCTAAACCACAAGTCTCGGAAGCCAAAACGTAACGGACTGGATTACCAGCTAAAGTGCCAATTACCAAGGGTCGAATGCCATTGGGATCGCGGACACCCATAACACCGACGGGAGTACCAATAACTAAACTAAATGCTCCTTCGCAACGGTGAAATGCCTGAATTCCACCTTCTAGCCAATCAGCACCCGTATCTATGGCTTCTGCGATCGCAAAAGCGATCATTTCTGAGTCTGTTGTTGTGACTAAGTTACATTTATTCTCAAGCAACTCTTGACGTAGTTGCACTGTATTGACTAAATTACCATTGTGTGCCAGAGCTAATGAACCTAAACGGGTTTCTAATACTGCGGGTTGAGCATTAACTTTGCGGCTAGAACCTGTTGTGGAATAACGAGTGTGACCAACAGCAAGGCTACCGGGCAATTGATCCAAGACAGATTCATTGAAAACTTGAGACACCAAGCCCATATCTTTGTGGAGATGTACCTTTGTACCCTCAAAGGTGGCAATACCAGCTGATTCTTGACCCCGATGCTGGAGGGCATACAATCCAAAGTAGGTCAGTTTAGCAACGTTTTCTCCTGGGGCGTAGATCCCAAAAACACCACAAGCTTCTTCTGGCTTGTCAGACTGATTTTCATGACTATTGATTGGGTTGTTGGTCTGGTCGGGGTATTCATCCGAAGTGACAGAATGAATAGAAATCATGCTAGCTTTGCTCCTGGTGGGGGGGTCAAGTCACTGGGATTGTATAAATGGTTGCGGAGTTCTTAACAAATCTTTAACCATCCATTAAAACAGTACCGTAATTATGCTCAGAGACGCTAATAAAAGAGTAAGGAGTTATGCTTTTTATTCCTAACTCCTAACTCCTCACTTTCAACTCCTCACTTTTTTAACTAGGGGTAGTGGTGTGGATGGCGATACGTCTGGCGATCGCATGGGAATAGCGATCGTTCATATCTTCGATACTAACTTTGATTAAGGTTTGGTTATCAGTGGTGAAAACCCCCAAACCCGCCTCAAAATTACCAACTGTGCCCAGTTTTTGCCAATCTTTACCCAGATGTTCCTGTAAGTATGATTCCCAAATTTGTTGTTGTGCTGATGCTACAGAAACTAAAATTCTGGCACCACCTTCGGCAAACAGCACTTCATCCAAGCGGTTTAATTGCATTGGTGCTATTTCTAAATTGATTTCAGCACCAAGGTTTGCAGCAATACAACATTCGGCTAATGCGATCGCCACTCCTCCCTCAGCAGAATCGTGGGCTGAACGTACCCAACCATTACGAATTCCTTCACGACAAACTTTCTGCACACGGCGTTCCAAGTCAAAATTTACCCGTGGCGGTTTTCCGGCAACAGTATCGTGGATAGTGGCTAAATATTCAGATGCTCCTAGACTGATTTGGGATGTCAGAGGCAATCCGAGAAGATAAATCACATCGCCGGATGTTTGCCAACCTTGACCACAAATTTTGGTGATATCGGGAATTAAGCCCACCATACCCACAACAGGAGTGGGATAAATGGGTTGTGGGATGCCTTCAGAATCTAGGGTTTCGTTGTACAAAGAGACGTTTCCGCCTGTGACTGGTGTTGCTAATTCTCGGCAACCTTCCGCCAAACCGCGACAAGCTTCTGCTAATTGCCAGTAACCAATGGGTTTTTCTGGAGAGCCAAAATTTAGGTTATCTGTCACAGCCAGAGGTTCTGCACCCACACAACTAAGATTGCGGGCTGCTTCTGCCACCACTGCCTTAGCTCCCTCGTAGGGGTCAAGATAAACATAACGAGGATTGCAATCTACCGTGGCAGCAACACCGCGTTGGACATTGGGAATTCTTCTCTGCTCCTCTGCCCCCCTGCTCCCCCGCCCCTTGTCCTCTTCAAGGGGGCGCAAACGGATAACAGCAGCATCTGCACCACCTGGCAGTGTTACCGTATTATTTTGTACTTGATGGTCATACTGACGATATACCCAATTTTTAGAAGCGATCGTGGGTGTATCGAGCAAAGTTAACAGAATATCATTCCAACTTTGCAGTCCTCCTGGAAGTTCTATTCCAGCAGTTGTGGAAGGAGGTAAGGAATCAGCAGTCCATTCCCAAGCTTGACGCGCATATTCTGGTGCTTCTGCCAATAACTCCCGGTTATACAGTGGTGTATTCTCCGCCAAAGCCTCAGCGGGGATTTCTGCTGCTATTTCACCCTGGAAGAGAATCCGCACAATGGGTTCAGCGATGACTGTCCCCGCGACAACAGCTTGAAGTCCCCAGCGGTGGAAAATATCGATTAATTCCTGCTCACGCCCCTTGTGTGCAACGAACAGCATTCGTTCTTGAGATTCCGAAAGCAGATATTCATAAGGAACCATCCCCGTTTCTCTGACGGGAATCTTATCTAAATCTAGTTCAATTCCCACACCGCCTTTTGCTGCCATCTCTGAGGTAGAACAAGTGATCCCCGCCGCTCCCATATCTTGGGCGGCGACAACTGCACCCGTCTTAAACGCCTCCAGACAAGCTTCAATTAACGACTTTTCCAAAAAAGGATCGCCCACTTGTACAGCAGGGCGATCGTCTATGGATTGATCACTCAATTCTGCACTAGCAAAACTCGCGCCTCCCATACCGTCGCGCCCAGTGGTGGAACCAACATACAGCACGGGGTTGCCTAAGCCAGATGCTCCAGATTTAACGATTTCTGAGGTTTCCATCAACCCCAATGCCATAACGTTCACCAGAGGATTACCAGAGTAAGCAGAGTCAAAGTAAACTTCGCCGCCAACGGTGGGTACTCCCACACAGTTACCATAATGAGAGATTCCTGCCACGACACCGCTAAACAGCCGTTGGGTTTTGGGATCTTCTAAGGAACCGAAGCGTAACGAGTTTAATAGGGCAATGGGACGCGCACCCATTGTAAAAATATCTCTGAGAATACCTCCGACTCCCGTTGCGGCTCCTTGAAAGGGTTCGACTGCTGAGGGATGGTTGTGAGATTCAATCTTAAAAGCTAGTTGGAGTCCATCACCCAAGTCTACAACACCAGCATTTTCACCAGGCCCCACCAGGATGCGGGGGCCATCGATGGGAAATTGTTTGAGTAGGGGTCGAGAATTTTTGTAACAACAATGCTCAGACCACATCACGCCAAACATTCCTAGTTCAGCTTTGTTGGGATGACGGCCTAGCCGACGGACAATTTCTGCGTATTCTTCTGGTTTAAGACCTTCAGCAGCAATTTCTTGGGGGGAAAAGGCTGGTTTTGAGGTTGCAGTCATGGAAGTAATGCACTCTGGGGGACAGAGCATTATTCTATCGATTTACTTGCCCTGTAAGTGCAGTTCCATGAATGCAGATAGTTCTTCTTTGGATATTTCTTTCTGAACTACTTGAATCACCAAGTTGTAAGCTTGCTCTTGGGATAAGTTCAAACTGTAGCCGTTTAAGGTTATGAAGGTATCCATAACCGCAAATGCAGTGCGTTTATTGCCATCAATAAACGGATGGTTCATCGCTAAATGGTATAGGTATGCTGCTGCTTGCTCGTGAATTGTAGGATGGAGAAGTTCGCCGCCAAAAGTAGCTTGAGGTTGTGCCAATGCTGAATCTAGCAAACCTTCGTCTCTGACACCAGATGTTCCACCAAAGCTGTTTATCTCATCTTGGTGATTGAGAAATAGAAAGAAATCTAGGAGTCTGCAAGGCGACGGTAAACCTCCTGCCATTTCTGTTTAGAAGCTAAATAAGCCTGCCATACCTCTTCATCTGAGGCAATCTGATTTGAGGCAGTATTTTCTAACTTGTCTTCATTTTGTTCAATCTCGCGGAAAGATTGGGCAAAATCAGGAATATTTAATAATACTTTTTCAGTAACTTCGTTTTCTTCTGTTTCCTGCAAGTAAGCCAGAAACGCAACTGCTAATCGCAACTTTTCAGGAGAAAGCTGACGCAAACGGCTTTCGGCTTCTGATAAATAAGTGCTGTGTTTTTGTTCTGTTGCCATCGTTACCCCAAACTAGGTATGTTGCAAGACATTGTGAATCAGTTCTGCTGCTAACTCTAGCTTATCGCGCTGAGTGAGGGCTTTCAGGTCAACAATAATCGAAGCTTTTATACACGGATATCCGTCTTACACCAAATGCTTTAGTCTTTAAAGATAACTTGACTTTGTAATCTCAGTGAAATTTCTAGCTCTTGAACTTGCATAAATCTGCTGTCAATCAGAGATTATTCGGGTATATGCAGTTTAGATGTAACAATCAAGTGACGAGAATCACACATATCGATGATTCGGATCGTCTCTTTGCGATCGCTAACTAAGCATAATTAATGACAACTGAACTCTAGCCGAGTCATTAATAGGGAACACACTTAAATTGCCGACAGCCTTAATCAAGGACTGTCGGTTTTTTGTATTTGTCATTGGTCATTGGTCATTAGTCATTAGTAAAATGCCCTATGCCCTATGCCCCATACCCCATGCCGAATGCCCATATCTATCAAATTTCCCCACAACTGGTTCGTAACTTGACAGAGATTTTGCCACAGCCACTACCAAATGTGGGGAAGGTATGATCAAATTGGGGATCTTATGCCTATCGAGTGCTAATATTTTGCACTCACTCTAGTAGATCGGAAGTATATTCCTAGAACCAGCACACACTTTGTATTAAGACATCGCTTGAATGATGTAATCAAAGTAGGGTGCTGCTTGAGCAGCGTCTTCCGCACTCAGTAAGCTAAGAGAGGCTGTTTTGAGGCAATTGATCGCTGTTACCATTCCAGGCACGGGAACGCCCAATGAATTGTACATTTCCCGCACACCAATCAAACCGATTTTTTCAATTGGCTCTTTATCACCGGCAAGCACACCATAAGTAATTAGGCGTAAGTACCAGCCAAAATCACGGATACATAGAGAGCGTTGGCGTTCTCCGTAAGCATTGCCACCAGGGGAGATAAACTCAGGACGGTTCTGCCAAAGTTGTTTGGTTGCTTCCTGAACTATCTTTTTTTCATTTTCGGCTAAGGTAGCCGCAATCCGCGTCCGTTGTACGCCGGTTTGCAAAAAGTCTTTGATATTTTTAAGTTCGCCACTGCTGGGATAACGCAGTTCGTCGTCGGCTTTGAGAATAACTTGGCTAATTACAGTCATGATGATTGAAATCACCTGAAATATTATCTGTTAGTTTAGCGAGTTGGAGGTACACAAGTGAAGGGATCGGAGCTAGTTATGTATTGAATTTATCTATTTAGGGGTGTGGGGACTGAAGAAGGGAATAGGTAACAGGTTACAGGGTAAAGATTATTCCCTATCACCTGTCACCTGATCCCAATGACTAATGACCAATGACCAATGACTAATGACTAATGAATAAAATAATTTGGCAACAGGGTGAATTAATTGAAGTTACGATCGCTAATCTGAGTGATACAGGCGATGGTGTGGGACGCGCTGATGAGCGTGTTGTGTTTGTCCCAGATACTCTTCCAGGCGATCGCGCCATTGTCCGCTTAGTACATGTTAAACCCAAATACGGCCACGGGAAGCTCCAGCAGCTATTAGAACCATCCCCACATCGGATTAGACCTAGCTGTATTGTGGCGGATAAGTGCGGTGGTTGCCAGTGGCAGCATATTAGTTATGATTACCAGCTAGCAGCCAAGCAAAATCAAGTTATCCAAGCAATAGAGCGCATTGGCGGTTTTGTTCAACCACCAGTAGATCCGGTACTCGCTGCCCCTTCTGCTTTGGGCTACCGTAACAAATCTACATATCCTCTAGGCACATCGGCAACAGGACATGTACAGGCTGGTTACTATCAAAAAGGTAGTCACCAATTAATTAACTTAAATCAATGTCCAGTCCAAGATGCGCGATTAAATCCCTTACTTGCCGAAGTTAAGCAGGATATTCAACAGCAAGGTTGGCAAATTTATGACGAACAGCGTCACCAAGGAAAAATTCGTCATCTCAGTTTACGCATTGGCCGACACACTGGGGAAATGTTGCTGACTTTGGTGGTGAAAGACTGGAATTTATCAGGAATTGAAACCCAAGCCCAGGAATGGTTAAAGCGTTATCCGCAGTTAGTGGGAGTGTCGCTCAATCGCAATGGCGATCGCACAAATGCTATCTTTGGATCAGAAACCCGTTGCATCGCTGGAGTCCCCCACCTGCGTGAAAATTTTGCTGGACTGGAATTTCAAGTACGCCCAGATACATTTTTCCAAGTGTATACAGAAACAGCAGAGGCACTATTGCAGGTAATTCAATCAGAACTCAATCTTCAAGGGCATGAGTTGCTAGTTGATGCCTACTGTGGTATTGGGACTTTAACTTTACCCCTCGCCAAAAAAGTCCGTATTGCTACAGGATTAGAAGTGCAATCAGCAGCAGTAGAACAAGCTATTTTGAATGCCCACCACAACGGAATTGATAATGTGACATTCCAAGTCGGAGCAGTAGAGAAATTGCTTCCAAAAATGGGCACAATACCAGAAGTAGTAATACTCGATCCGCCACGTAAAGGGTGCGATCGCGCTGTCATCGACACTTTACGGCAATTGAAACCATCTCGGATCGTTTACGTCAGCTGTAAAGTAGCCACCCTCGCCCGCGACCTGAAATTACTTTGTCAAGACGGGCTATATACTATCACACGGGTGCAACCTGCCGATTTTTTTCCTCAAACGGCTCATGTTGAAGCTGCTGCCTTTCTTGTGCTATCACATTTAGACCAGGGTAGTAATTCCTTTAAAAAAACTGAAATTTGAAATTTGTAGTTTAGTGCATACCAAAGATGCTAGAATTGAATTAATCCAAAAATAGAAATTCATTTTGTTTAAATAAATTCAAGTTGCATAGGTTCTTAAAAATATGAAGTGGATTGTGTAAATGAAAAATCGGCAACTAACTAGAGTATACAAATGCTCTTTAAACTTAACAGCATCTTTTTAATTTGCTGACTTCATTATCAAAGTTATTCCAGCCGCCATATATCTGAATAATCCCAACTCATACTATAGAGCCAATGCTCCCTAGCATTTTCAAAATTTAGTTTTAAAGACGCAAGTTTGAAGGCAGCATGACCACCTCAAGTTTTATCAGGGTGCCTGTAATAGCAAACTGATGTCTAGCTAACTGAAAGCTATGGGGTTTCTCTTGTGATTACTATTTCACTCCGTCCAGTTGGACGTTATTGGGGCACTATTAGTTTTGCCTCAACCCTCTACCTTTGTCCCATATTAGATTTATTGCTGGCAGAAATTCCAGTAAAATTACAAGCAGAACTGCGGTTAGGACTTCAAGAAGCCCTAGTAAATGCAGCTAAACATGGAAATAATCTTGATCCCAGTAAAACAGTTGTAGTTCGTTTTTCCTTAATAGATAATCAATATTGGTGGATAATATCAGACCAGGGTAGTGGCTTTACTCCCTCATCTACAAGTAATGAAGAACCAACAGACTATCTTCCACCAGATGAGTCAGAAAATGGTCGTGGTTTATGTCTTCTGCATCAAATTTTTGATCAGGTAGAGTGGAACCGCAAAGGCACAGAATTGAGGCTTTGTAAACAAATGGAAAATCGCCGCGGATTATCTCTGCGACGGTAAGGTATTTTGGAGTTAGGAGTTAGAAGTTAGGAGTTAAGAATTTAAAACTTTTAACTCCTCACTCCTAACTTTTAGCTTTTTCCGTGAGTTGGACAGGGAGGCGCAGAAATAGAGCGATCTAACCAACCAATTGCTTGTTCTAATCTAGCTTGAGCTTCTTGTGGCTGATTCTTTAAAAGATACACAATAGCTGCTGCCACTTGTTCATTAGCACGGGAATTGCGGTTAGACTTGAGGCGATGCCAATCGTTAGGGGAAATACTCAGTCTTTCCATCAGGGCTTGAGCTAGTTCCAGAGTACTAAGTTCATTCAGTTGACTGGTTTGAGACAGCTGGGTAGATTGGGACATAATTATGAGTGCTGAGTGCTGAGTATTGAGTGCTGAGTCAAAAACTCATAGTTTTAATTTTGACTATTGGCAGACTCGCCTTTAATCTTAGTTTACTACTTGTACATGAAGCCGTCTAAACAATCACAACCGCCAGGGGAAACTCCAGAACCAGATTTTGAACAAGAACTAGAGGAAGTAGAGCGATCGCTCCTGTCCTTAAAAGAACGTTACGATCAAGTGCAACGCGATCGCCAACAACAGGCACAATGGCAACAGCGCCGCGATCAACTAAAGCACAATAAATATCAGACACCAGAAATCAAAGCAGAGTTACGGCAAATTCAACGGCAGTTGGAAATGCTAGAACTAAACTTAGAAAGCCAGCTATTTTCTTGGCGTAGCCTCAAAAAACCTTTCTGGCAAGTCGTCCGCTTTGGTGGAATGGGCGTTATCATAGGCTGGATATTAAAGTCTTATGCTGGGTAAATATGGTAAATCGACGGATTGCAGAAATATTGCGAAGTGGCCAACCTGATGAATCCCTCCAAGTGCAAGGCTGGGTGCGGACGAAACGCGAATCTAAAGGGTTTGCTTTTATTGAAGTCAATGACGGCTCATCACTAGCTAATTTGCAAGTCGTCATCAATCAGGATTTGCCAGATTACGAAGCTATCTTGAAAAAATTGAATACGGGTGCTGCTGTGGAAGCCACAGGGGTACTAGTGGCTTCTCTTGGTAAAGGACAGCGAATTGAGTTGAAAGCCGAGTCTATAAAAGTTTACGGCGAAGCTGATCCCGATACATATCCCCTGCAAAAGAAACGCCATTCCTTTGAGTTTCTGCGAACCATTGGACATTTGCGATCGCGGACTAATTCTTTTGGTGCAGTTTTCCGCGTCAGGAATGCTTGTTCAGCAGCAATTCACCAATTTTTCCAAGAAAGAGGCTTTTTGTGGGTACACACACCCATCATCACTGCTAGCGACTGCGAAGGCGCGGGTGAACTGTTTAGCGTTACCAGTTTGGATTTAAAGAACGTTCCCCGCACAGAAAATCAAGCAGTAGATTACAGCCAAGATTTTTTTGCTAAACCCACATATTTAACAGTTAGCGGCCAGTTGGAAGCGGAAGTGATGGCGATGGCGTTTTCTAACGTTTACACCTTTGGCCCTACCTTCCGTGCAGAAAATTCCAACACCTCCCGCCACTTAGCAGAATTTTGGATGGTTGAGCCAGAAATGGCTTTTTGTGACTTAGAAGGCGATATGGATTTAGCTGAGGCGTTTCTCAAACACATTTTTAAATATGTGTTGGAAACTTGCCCAGAAGATATGGAATTTTTCAATGAACGCATTGATAAATCCGTGCTGGCAACAGCCGAAAATATTATTAATAATCAGTTTGAACGGTTAACTTACACAGAAGCCATCAAACTTTTAGAAAAAGCTGATGTTAAATTTGAATATCCAGTAAGTTGGGGTTTAGATTTACAATCAGAACACGAACGCTACCTAGCTGAACAATTATTTAAAAAGCCTGCGATCGTTACAGATTATCCAGCGCAAATCAAAGCTTTTTATATGCGCTTGAACGACGATGAAAAAACCGTCCGCGCAATGGATATTCTCGCACCCAAAATTGGCGAAATTGTCGGCGGTTCCCAGAGGGAAGAACGTTTAGAAGTATTAGAACGCCGTGTATTAGCGCAAGGATTAAACCCAGAAGACTTGTGGTGGTATCTTGATTTGCGTCGTTATGGTACTGTTCCCCATGCGGGTTTTGGGTTGGGTTTTGAACGACTTGTACAATTTATGACGGGTATGGGAAATATTCGTGATGTGATTCCGTTTCCGCGTACACCACAAAGTGCTGAATTTTAGTTTAAATTTTAGACCTGGCCATTTCTAATCGCCAGGTTTTTGACTTTTGTGGATAAAGAGAAATCAAACTGAACATATTTATCATGAGCATACAAGACCAAACCATTGGTAAAATCCGGCAAATGCCAGAAGCTTTAGTTGAGGAAGTAAGTGATTTTATCGACTTCCTATTAATAAAGCATAGCGGTAAGAACTGGGAACTATGGCTTCAGTTTAGCGAGTCGTTAGAAATAGTAGAATCAGATTTTTCAGAATATTTATCTAATTTAGAAGATTATGAAGAACGCTTGACGCGTGGAGAAATCCAGTGGTAGATATCTCAAGAGGAGATGTAGTTTTGTGTGATCTAAATCTTGTTATTGGTACAGAACAAGCAGGCATTAGACCTGTCGTCGTAGTGCAAATTGATCGGGCAAATTCTGTTAGTCCCCATACCATTATCGCACCATTCACCTCAAAAATTAGACGTGCTATTTTAGCCTCTCATGTGTTCGTACCTACTGGAATCGGTGGTTTAAGCCAAGATTCTGTTGTGCTGTGTGAGCAAATTCGGGTTGTTGATAAATCAAGAATTATTAGAGTGATTGGTCATTTGGATAATAGTTATTTAGGGAACTTGGCAATAGCTTTGTGTACTATCCTTGGCTTAAGGATTATGAACAATAATAATGATTGATAAATATTAGGTATTATTACATTATTTGTGTGTTGATGAACCGTTCCCCATGCTGTTTTTGAGTTGGTTTTTGAGCGACTCGTGCAATTTATAACGGGTATTGGAAATATTCATGACTGGCGATCGCTAATTGCTTCAACTGCTTTGGCTACTTGGGTTAATACCAATTAAGTGTAATAAACTATTTGATAAAAGCTGTTAACATCTGTTCTTGTGACCCTGATATCCTGAAAATATGTTAGTTAATTCTCCATAAGATTTTTCTTGGATAAACTACCAGTTATTTGTAAATAATGTGTTTTAACTTCGGACGTTATTTACAGGTCGCTACAAGTATTTAAGGGACTCTGGCACTCCCCAAATTTTAATTGTTCTATCAATGCTATAACTAGCAATGAAGTTACGGTCGCTACTCATGGCAACATAAGCAATTGGTGCTATATGCCCCTGCAATGTACATAATTTTCTGTTCATTGCCAAATCCCAAACAACTATTTCTTAGTTGTCTGTACAGTAGATTAAAACTCTACCATCTGAACTTACAAGGCAAGGAGCAACACCCGAAGATGTATGGAGAATGTGATCGCCGATCAATTCCCAGACACACACCTTTTTTTCCCGGATTCCGCAAGCCAAAATTTGCCCATCAAAGCGATTTGCAAGTCCATTCACTGTCATAGGAGGTAGATTATCCAATGTTTGAATAAGTTCTCCTGTTTCGGTATTCCAGAGGTGTAGCTGATTCTGCAATCTCTGCTTGAAATATGCAACCAATAGTTTTCCATCAGGAGTGAAGAAAAGGGGTGATATATAGTTACCCAAAGGCAAATTCCCAAGAGGTACTAAAGCCCAATCCTGAAATTGATGATGGAAGCGACGAGTATAGGTTTCATAATCCCAAATCTCTAGCTCTCCTGTTTTCCCCACAGTATAGCCAGTGGCAAGCAATGGCTGCTTAGTTGAGCAGACAGCCAAGCAATGAGGAGCAGTTTGAACAGTATTCATAAGGTAATCGGGATAAGTGCCAATTGGCTCTTGTGTTTCTGTATCTAATGGCCAGAGAAAGTGCTGAAAGCTAATGATACATACTTTCCCGCTTTTGCCTAAACCAAATTCGTGAGCCATCGCCAGATCAAAATCTTTCTTACTTTGACCTGTTTCCAAATGCCAAATATTAACGAAAGATTGCTTATAAGATAGATCCCAGTAGCAAATAAGGGTGTTATTGTAGTCTGTGATCGCAAAATAATATGGATGATGTTGTTCAGGTTTGTAGCAATCTAGATTAAATTCCGTCAAGGTATGTAGGCATTGCATTTTTGCAAAGGGCAGATAATTCCATAGGGCTTGTTCAGCAGTAGCTTCGCTGCTGTAGAACAATAACAGCAAAGCTGATTCCCGCACTTCTCTGACGCCATCGCCCAACGCCTGGATTACTAAATTAATTCCTTTGTGCCCATATTGAAATGCTTCTAAAAGAGCATCCACTTTTTCTTTTGTAGAAGCACAGCGCAAACGATATCTAATGCCCTCTAATCCCTGTATTGCTGGACTAGAAGAAGAAACTAGGTCGTGTTCTCTCATCACGTTACTTTATTAAATTTCATAAACAATAAATTAGGGTTACAACAATTGTTGTAACCCTACAGATTGGCTATATTAAATCTGCTCTAAAATCACTAAAGAATAATAATTAACCTCAGAATTGACTAATTATGAGCAATTCTTCACATTTACTACATCTAGATTAATGGTTGCCAAGGCAAATACTTTCTTGCTTGCCTGGGTGGGATAAGTGACGCTAGTGTTAAAAGAATTGTGTAAAGTAAAACCCTCATCCCAGAAGTCGAGTAGGAAGCTAGAATGGCAATTCCAAATAAACAAGTAAAATCTAATACTGATATTTTAGATAATAGACGCACCCAAACTCGTATCCAAGTTCGCATTCCTAAAGACTTGCATGAGGAACCAGTCATATCACGGCTGGTTTCTCACTATGGGGTAACAGTCATTATTGCTGATGCTCAGGTAAGCGCAAACGTGCCACAATATAGCTGCTTTGATCTGGAACTCCGAGGTACTGCTTCCCAGATTGAAAGTGCCTTAACTTACCTAGATGAACTGGATTTAGAAGTTTTGCACCAATCCAGCCCTGAAGAAGATGGTTGGTAAATTGAGTGCTGAGTCCTGAGTTATGAGTGCTGAGTCAAAAACACTCAGCACTCAGCACTCAACACTCGGTACTGAGTTTAGGCCATTTGATTTTCAATCGCCCACCGCGCTAGTTCAGTGCGGTTATGGAGATTGGTTTTGCCCAACATATTGGACACATGGCTTTCAACCGTGCGCTGACTAACATTTAGTTCTTCAGCAATTTCCCGGTTAGCTAAACCCCTAGCAACAAACTGAACTACTTTCAGTTCAGTTGGGGTTAATTGCACATCGAAGGGAACCTGGATACGGGAGCCGTTTTCGCCTCCTTTTGCTTGGTGTTCTTTCCAACGGATAGTTTGTTTCAGCGAGGATTCAACTTGCGCTACGAGTTCTTCTGGCTCAAAGGGCTTGACCATATAAACATCAGCACCTTTATTCAGACCCTTAACTCGGTCTGCACTTTGTCCCTTAGCTGAAAGGAAAAGAACCGGAATCCAGCTGGTGCGTTCGTTTTGCCGGACTTGTTCCACAAAAGTATATCCGTCCATTTCCGGCATCATCACATCGCAGATGATCATGTCTGGAACATCTTGCTCTAAAATTTCCAGAGCTTCACGTCCATTTTCAGCGGTGATAACTTCATATCCCCGGAATTCCAAGTAATCCTTCACCAGCAAGATGAGGTTAGGGTCATCATCAATCAATAGAAGTCGTTTGTGATCTTTCATGCTGGGCTCTTTCATAGCAGTGGCACTTGTCGCGCTTCGGTCCATCAAAGTCTTGAATATTTATCCTCTATGTGGGTTATTCGAGATGTTGTCCTTTTTCCTACTTAACTTGCCTTTGCTGTCTCGAAGTCTCAAAAATGCCGAGCACTTTCAATAGACTAGTAGCTAGATAGCAAAAGTCCAGCAAGGATACGTATAGCAGTAGTATCTATAATGCGCTATTATATATCGCTTTGAAAGGGGCGGGGTAAAAAACACTGATTAAATAATAATCTTTCGGACTCACAAGTAAGTATTGGCTTAAAGATGACCCTACCTCAAAACCAACCCGCACTTTCTTAAAGCTTACTGCTATACCATATCTTTTGGTTGTTAAGCCTCTATGAGGTGTTCACAAGAAACTAGGGAAGTTTCTGGCAAAGGATGGTTTGAAAACGCGTACTTTTCTACCACCTTATTGCCTATTTAGTGTTCTCGGATGATCCGCAGGGTAACTTCCAGGTTTGCTTGGCGATACCAGACACCATCATGGTAAACCACCATTATGGGTCTAGAACAAGAAACACGCAAGCAGCTGGCTTTAGTTTTATAGACACAAATGGGATACTTTCTTGCGGCTCATCAAGTTTTAACTCTTTAAGTCGCTTTTTTAAGTAATCCCAGAATTCCAGACTAGCTCGTTTTGAGCAGCAATTGTCTGGTCAGTGCAAATAAAAATGTGCTGCTGAATTTTTGCAAGTCCTAAACTTTCTACATAATTACTCAGGGTCTTATGTTCCAGAGACTTAGTAGTTTTGGGGATTTGATGGCTGGACTGGATCACTGTCACTGTATTGTTACTTATTGAGCGGCTCCCTGATTACAGTTCTATAACAATTTGCAAGCTTTGCAAATAAAGTTGACTGGGGAGTGGTGAACAGGGAATGGGGAGTGGGGAATGGGGAAGAATTCTCATAACTCTTAACTCCCTACTCCTAACTCCCTACTCCCTACTCTCTTCGTAACTTACAGAACAAAACCTGAAAGGTAGAAATAATTAAGCATTTATACTTAAGTATATCTATGACTCTCTAGTTCGGGAACCCGTACTCAAGGCATTCTTGCCATTGGACGCCACTTTTCGGTAAATTAGCACTCAGGAGTTGAGAGTGCTAAACTCTGGAGAAAATAAATTATGGCTGCTTTATCTCTAAGCGTTTCTACAGTTAAACCTTTAGGCGATCGCGTTTTCGTAAAAGTGAGCGCCTCTGAGGAAAAGACCGCAGGTGGTCTGTATTTGCCCGATACCGCCAAGGAAAAGCCCCAAGTAGGGGAAGTAGTGGCCCTTGGCCCTGGCAAGCGTAATGACGATGGAAACCGTCAGGAATTGGAAATTAAAGTCGGCGATAAGGTGCTGTACTCTAAGTACGCCGGCACTGACATCAAGCTCGGCACTGAAGAATATGTACTGCTTTCTGAAAAAGATATTTTAGCAGTTGTTATTTAGTCGTCATTAGTCATTGGTCATTAGTCATTAGCCAATGACAAAGGACAAATGACAAATGACGAAAAACAAAAGACAAAGGACAACTAAGAAGAAATTATGGCAAAGCGCATTATCTACAACGAAAACGCCCGTCGCGCCTTGGAACGAGGCATTGACATCCTGGCTGAGGCTGTAGCTGTTACCCTTGGCCCCAAAGGTCGTAACGTAGTTCTAGAAAAGAAATTTGGCGCACCGCAAATCGTCAATGACGGTGTAACGATCGCCAAAGAAATCGAATTAGAAGACCATATTGAAAACACTGGTGTAGCTCTGATTCGTCAAGCTGCTTCTAAGACCAATGATGCTGCGGGCGATGGTACTACCACTGCTACCGTTTTAGCTCATGCGATCGTCAAAGAAGGCTTGCGGAACGTTGCAGCTGGTGCTAACGCAATTTCCCTGAAGCGTGGTATTGATAAAGCTACTGCCTTTTTGGTAGACAAAATCAAAGAACACGCCCGTCCAGTGGAAGATTCCAAAGCCATTGCCCAAGTTGGTGCGATCTCGGCTGGTAATGACGAAGAAGTCGGTCAGATGATTGCCCAAGCAATGGACAAGGTGGGTAAGGAAGGCGTAATTTCCCTAGAAGAAGGGAAATCTATGTTCACCGAGTTGGAAATCACTGAAGGGATGCGCTTTGATAAAGGCTACATCTCTCCATATTTCGCTACCGACCCTGAGCGGATGGAAGCGGTTTTTGATGAGCCTTTCATACTGCTGACCGATAAGAAAATCGCTTTGGTACAAGACCTTGTACCAGTGTTAGAGCAAGTAGCTCGTGCTGGTCGTCCTTTGGTGATTATCGCCGAAGATATTGAAAAAGAAGCTTTGGCAACCTTGGTTGTAAACCGTTTGCGCGGTGTACTCAACGTGGCTGCTGTTAAGGCTCCTGGCTTTGGCGATCGCCGCAAAGCACTACTAGAAGACATTGCTGTTTTAACTGGTGGTCAACTAATCACCGAAGATGCTGGTCTGAAGCTAGATAACACCAAGCTGGATAGCCTGGGTAAAGCTCGCCGGATCACCATCACCAAGGACAGCACCACAATTGTTGCCGAAGGTAACGAAGCTGCTGTTAAGGCTCGTGTAGAACAGATTCGTCGTCAAATCGATGAAACCGAATCTTCTTACGACAAAGAGAAATTACAAGAGCGTCTTGCTAAACTCTCTGGTGGTGTTGCTGTAGTGAAAGTTGGTGCAGCAACCGAAACCGAAATGAAAGACAAGAAGTTGCGCCTAGAAGACGCTATCAACGCTACCAAAGCTGCTGTGGAAGAAGGTATTGTTCCTGGCGGTGGTACAACTCTGGCTCACCTTGCTCCTGAATTGGAAGTTTGGGCAAAGAGCAATCTTAAAGATGAAGAGTTGATTGGTGCGTTGATTGTCGTTCGCGCCTTACCTGCACCTCTGAAGCGGATTGCTGAAAACGCCGGTCAGAATGGTGCTGTGATCGCTGAACGCGTGAAAGAGAAAGAATTCAACGTTGGCTACAACGCTGCAACAAACGAATTCGTCGATTTGTTAGAGGCTGGTATTGTTGACCCTGCGAAAGTGACTCGTTCTGCTCTGCAAAACGCTGCTTCCATCGCTGGTATGGTGTTGACAACCGAATGTATTATAGTTGACAAGCCTGAGCCTAAGGATGGCGCCCCTGCTGGCGCTGGTGCTGGCGGCGGCGACTTCGATTACTAATACTTTGTAGTTACATAAGTTTAAAAATAGCTGCTTCCCTTGTGGAGGCGGCTGTTTTTTTGTGTCAAAAGAAGAGGAAGAGTACCGTGAAAAGTCAGAACAGTACCCGACTGATTTTGTGCGTTGGTTGCTTGGGGTAGTTTGAAAAGGATTTGGTTCGGCAATTTTTGCGGGAGGATATTATGAAAGAGTCTGTAATTTATCAAGATATCGTTCAAAAGGAAGCGTTTAAATTGATTAGTCGTCTACTTAAACGGCGTTTTGGTGATATTGATGGATCATTAGTTGAGCAGGTTCGGAATTTATCTGCTGAACAGTTAGAAAATTTGGGAGAGGCATTGTTGGATTTTTCGGAAGTTGCTGATTTGGTAACTTGGTTAGAGCAGCAGGAGAAGGACTAAAATTTTTGCAGAAGTATACTATGAAAGAATCTGTAATTTATCAAGATATCGTTCAAAAAGAAGCGTTTAAATTGATTATTCGTCAGCTTAAACGGCGTTTTAGTGATATTGATGGATCATTAGTTGAGCAGGTTCGGAATTTATCTGCTGAACAGTACTGTGTTTCTAATAACTTACGCGCTACATCACGAGCAATGAGTGTTTCTTACCTTCCGCGTAAAGGCTTGGCATACGAACAGCTTATTGATAATTTTCAAGAATTATATCAGCGCTTTTGTGATGAGAGTGGTTTTGTCTATATGGCCTATCGCACTAGCGTACATCTTGGAGAAGTTATTTAAAAATAAAAATGGTAATCATAAGAAGTAGGGTGCGTTAATTCACTCTCAAGAAATATCAGGATTCACATGGCACAATCAAAATATGAAGGTTATTGCGAATGCATTCCTACCAAGTTAGTCAAAGAAAAGTTTGGAGATGTTAATGTTTATGTACAAAATGCGAAATCTCTCTTAACAAAAGCTACCGGATTTATTGGTGATTATGATTTTACTCTAAATCCTTACAGGGGATGTCAATACGGTTGTAGTTATTGCTATGCTGCTGCATTTAGCCCTAATGCTAAAATGCGCGAAGATTGGGGTAAATGGGTGATTATTAAGGAAAATGCTGCTGAAGTTTTAGCGAAAGAATTAAAAAAATGGTATGCAAAAAATCCCTATATTCCTCCTAGAATATACATGAGTAGCGTTACTGATCCTTATCAACCACTTGAGTCTAAACATCAACTGACTCATCGGTTGTTAAATGTAATGCTTGATGTGAGGGATGATGGTTATCCAACTCCAACTTTGGTGATTCAAACTCGTAGCCCAATTATTACTAGAGATATTGATTATTTACAACGATTTAAGCGATTGCGAATTAATATGAGCATTCCTACAGGAAGCGAATTAGTGAGAAAGGATTTTGAACCGCGATCGCCCAGTATTAAAGCTAGACTAAATGCTATCACTAAAATAAAAAAAAGTATTGATTATTACAAAGGTTTTCTTCCTAAAATTTCTATCACTATTACTCCTTTACTTCCTACTTTAGCAACTGATGAAGCTGCTTTTATTGAAAAACTAGCCATCGCCGATAGGATTGTAATTCAAGCTTTTCATGCTAGTCAGACTCGTTCTCTCATAGCATCAACTCGCCAAGAAGCTGAAGAAATTAAGCAAAAATACTCTTGGTGGTATGAAGATGAGAAATTAAGCTATATGAAATTTAAGGAAAAGTTAGTTTCTCAACTTCCAGGTGTAGAAATTATGGAAGGTAAAGAGGGATTTGGTTATGAATAATCCTATCGTAAATTGGTGGCGAAGTCAGCAGTTTAAATCATCTTTAAAACGTGGCGATATCCGACGTGCAGTCCAACTATTGCAAGAGATTCAAAAGTCAGGTGCAAGATTCTCATGGTTAGAAAAACTATTTACGGATAAACTTCAACTTGAACGTTATTCCCAAGAATACAAACGACAAACAGAAACTTTAAGTAAACAAATAACAGAAGCATCCCAGCAAAAAGATGATCTCATATTAATCCCAGATGAGGAATTTGTTAAATATATCTATAAAGTTTTTAATTTAATACAGCACGATGAATATAAACTGCAATCTACTGGTATTGATGAACGTATATTTGATGACTTTGAATCAAGTTTAGTTGAATATCTTAAAGAAGAATTTAGTAAGATTCCTGACAAACAGTTATTTGTTAAGCTAGAAGATGCTCTTGAAGATATTAATAACTTAAAAATTGGACAAGACCCGGACTATCGTTTTAGTCTAACTCCTCATGTCTACTTTATGAAGTATTTTTTAGAAAATGTATATTGTATATATTTAGCTTGGTTTCTCATTTACCAGGATGGTTTACTACCAAGTAAGGTTAATATCCTTGATATTGCAGCAGGCCCAGGAACAGTTGCTTATGGTTTAGCTTTATTTCTCCAAAGTAGTAGCGGTTTCTTTCATATCCCACAAATGCATATATCTTACTACTCTTTAGAAAAACAAGATGCCTTCCAGTTTCGTGGACTTCAGTTCTGGCGACGATATATAGAGTCACGTTTAACCACGGTGAATGCTTATTTTCGCTTTGTTACTACTGATATTTTTAATTGGAAAACTCAATCGAATAATCTACCCAAAGACTTTTTCGACTTTATCGTAATTTCCCACTGCTTCTTTATAGATAAAGCCAAGAGGGTTGAAGCTCATAATACTTACAAGCAAATATTTGCCACTAGCTTAAAAATTTCCGGCTATATTTTACTAATTGTACAAGATAAGAAATTATTCAAAATTTACGATGCTTACCAAATTGAAAACCAAGAACAAGAAAAAAATGTAGTGGATAAATTTCTGGCAGAACTTGGATTAGAGTTGGTCTGGTATAAATATCTAACCTCAACAGGTTCAAGAACATCTTTATCCGGTGCTGAATTTGGTAAATTCGCTCGAGAAAAATTACCAAAACAACTATATATGAGTCCAATACTCCAACAGTATTTTGGTCAGAAGCATCAGTCATGCTATACATTAGATGATTATGTAATCTTGGCGAAAAATCATGATAAATTGCAGTGAAAGTAGCAGAGAATATATTAAAGAAATATAAGGTATGTGAACTTGAATCTTGAATTTATAAATGACCTGTAATCCGCAAATAGCAGAAGGTTGGCATGGCAAACTTAATTTAGTCTATGCCGATCGCCAGGGTAAAACTCAATTAATTTACAATCACCAACAAGCGCCTCTGAAGGTACAACGGCCATTCTATCCAGAAGGGGAAAAAGTTTGTCATAGCGTAATTTTACACACGGCTGGGGGAATGGTGGGAGGTGATCGCTTATCCTCTAGCATCCACCTCCAACCTCAAGCCCAAGCCTTAATCACCACGGCGGCTGCAAGCAAGATATACCGCAACAATGGCTTACAAGCTAGACAAACCATCCAAATGCAAGTTGATGCTGGCGCTTGTTTGGAGTGGTTGCCGCAAGAGACAATTTTATTTAACGACGCGATTTATCGGCAAGATTTACGGGTAGAATTAGCAACCGGGGCCAGTTGGTTAGGCTGGGAAATTACCCGATTTGGTCGCAGTGCTAGAGGAGAAAAATTCTTGCAAGGGGAATGGCGATCGCACACGGAAATTTGGCAACAAGATGTTCCTTTGTGGATTGATCGGCAATACTTACCCGGTAGCGAAGACATTTTTCACAGTCCCCACGGCTTGGCTGGAAAACCAATCGTAGGTAGTCTAGTTTGGGTTGGTGGTGCAGTTTCAGCAGAAATTGTCGAAAAAACGCGAAATTTATGGCATGGGGAAGGAGAAGTGGGTGTTAGCCGATTACAACATGGATTATTGTGTCGATATCGCGGTGCTTCTACATCTGAGGTGAGAAAGTGGTTTATTGATGTTTGGCAGATGCTGCGAGTTTCTTTTTTGAATCGTGGTAATTGTATACCAAGAGTGTGGCAGATTTGAATGAACCACAGGGGAGGAAGTACGAATGCAACTTACGCCGCAGGAAAAAGATAAGCTATTAATTTTCACAGCTGCTTTATTAGCAGAAAGACGTAAAGGAAGGGGTTTAAAACTGAATTATCCCGAAGCGATCGCTTATATTTCTGCTGCCATTTTAGAAGGTGCAAGAGATGGGCAAACTGTAGCTGAATTAATGAGTTATGGTACAACTCTATTGACGCGGGATGATGTTATGGAAGGGATACCAGAAATGGTGGATGAAGTGCAGGTAGAAGCAACTTTTCCTGATGGCACAAAGTTAGTGACAGTACATAATCCAATTCGTTAATTTTTTAATTTATATATGATTCCTGGCGAAATTATCACACCAGCAGGTGAAATTGAACTAAATGTTGGTCGTCCAACTATAAAATTGCAAGTGTCAAATACAGGCGATCGCCCCATACAAGTCGGTTCCCATTATCACTTTTATGAAGTCAACACAGCCTTAAATTTCGACAGGGAAAAAGCGCGAGGAATGCGCCTCGATATCCCCGCAGGAACCGCAGTCCGCTTTGAACCAGGCGACGAAAAAGAAATAACTCTAATCCCCCTAGTTGGTACTCGCCAAGTCTACGGCTTCAACGCCAAAATCAACGGAAACCTCTAAAAACCTCCGCGTACCTCTGCGCTTCCCTCAGCGTCCCTTTGCGTTAAAAAAAGGATCTTATATGAGTTACAGAATGGATCGCCGCGCCTACGCCGAAACTTATGGCCCAACAGTAGGCGATCGCATCCGACTTGCAGACACAGAATTATTTATTGAAGTTGAACAAGATTTCACCACCTACGGCGACGAAGTAAAATTCGGCGGCGGTAAAGTCATCCGCGATGGAATGGGACAATCCCCCATTTCTAACGCCGATGGTGCTGTAGATTTAGTTATTACTAATGCCTTAATTCTCGATTGGTGGGGTATTGTCAAAGCGGATATCGGCATTAAAGATGGCAAGATTTTCAAAATTGGTAAAGCCGGAAATCCTTATATTCAAAATAATGTAGATATTATTATCGGCCCCGGAACCGAAGCCTTAGCTGGTGAAGGAATGATTCTCACTGCTGGCGGTATTGATGCCCATATTCATTTTATTTGTCCTCAGCAGATTGAAGTTGCGATCGCTTCCGGTATTACCACCATGATCGGCGGCGGTACTGGCCCAGCTACGGGTACAAACGCTACTACCTGCACCCCCGGCCCTTGGAATATTTACCGAATGTTGCAAGCTGCTGATGCTTTTCCCGTCAACTTAGGATTTATGGGCAAAGGTAATGCTAGTAAGCCCCAAGGACTTGTAGAACAAGTAAATGCCGGTGCAATGGGGTTAAAGCTTCATGAAGACTGGGGAACCACACCCGCAGCAATTGATACTTGCCTCAGCGTTGCCGATGCTTATGATGTGCAAGTAGCTATTCATACTGATACCCTGAACGAAGCCGGATTTGTCGAAGATACGATCGCTGCTTTCAAGAACCGTACTATCCACACCTACCACACCGAAGGCGCAGGCGGAGGACACGCACCAGATATCATCAAAGTTTGCAGCCAAGCCAACGTTCTGCCATCTTCCACTAATCCCACACGTCCTTATACCCTCAACACCTTAGACGAACACCTGGATATGTTGATGGTATGCCATCATCTTGATCCTGCGATCGCTGAAGATGTTGCTTTTGCCGAATCTCGCATCCGCCGAGAAACCATTGCTGCTGAAGATATTTTGCACGACTTAGGCGCATTCAGCATGATTTCTTCCGACTCCCAGGCAATGGGAAGGGTAGGCGAAGTGATAATTCGCACCTGGCAGACATCTCACAAAATGAAGGTGCAACGGGGAACTCTTAACCCACAAGGAAGTGAGCAAAAAGCAGATAATTTTCGTGCAAAAAGGTATGTTGCTAAGTATACAATTAACCCTGCGATCGCTCACGGAATTGCTCAATATGTGGGTTCAGTGGAAGAAGGAAAATTAGCAGATTTATGTTTGTGGCGTCCGGCATTTTTTGGTGTGAAACCAGAGATAGTGATTAAAGGCGGAATGATTGCATGGTCGCAAATGGGCGATGCTAACGCCAGTATTCCCACACCACAACCAGTCTATATGCGACCCATGTTTGGTAGTTTTGCAGGTGCGCGTCATGCCACATCATTAACTTTTGTTTCCCAAGCAGCTTTAGAGAAAGAAATTCCCAGCCAGCTAGGTTTACAAAAGTCAGCAGTTGCAGTTTCTGGGACACGCCAATTGAGTAAGCGGGATATGAAGCTGAATGATGCACTACCCCACATTGAAGTAGATCCAGAAACATACCAAGTCAGGGCAGATGGTGAGTTGCTGATTTGTGAACCTGCGACAGTTTTACCAATGGCACAGAGGTACTTTTTGTTTTAATTCATGACTGAGCAACTTACTGATTACGATAGTCCTTGGAAAGAAGTCATTGAACTATATTTTCCCCGCTTTCTAGAATTCTTTTTCACGCAAGCTTTTGCCGAAATCGACTGGACGCGACCTTATGAATTTCTGGACACGGAACTCCAACAGCTAGAACCGGATGCAGAAATTGGGCGGCGTTTGGTTGATAAAGTCGCAAAAGTTTGGCTACTGGATGGAGAGGAAGCTTGGGTATTGGTTCATGTGGAAGTCCAAGGGCAATATGACAGCCAATTTGCCGAACGGATTTACACATATAATTACCGCTTGTTTGACCGCCATAAAAAGCGAGTCATTAGTTTAGCAGTTTTAGCAGATGAACAAGCGAATTGGCGGCCTTCTAGCTACAGCTATCAACTGGGCGGATGTCGCGTCAGCTTAGAGTTTCCTGTGGCGAAACTGTTGGACTATGAGCAAGGGTGGGAAACCCTAGAGCAAACAACCAACCCCTTTGGTGTAATTGTGATGGCGCATCTCAAGACCAAGGCAACGCAACGAAACCCAGAAAATCGGCTACAGTGGAAACTAAGCCTAGTCAGACGGTTGTACGAACGGGGATATAGCCGGGAAGATATTCGGGAATTATTTCGGTTTATCGACTGGATAATGGTTTTGCCAAAAGAGTTGGCACTTAGTTTTAAAACAGAAGTAAGAAGTTACGAGGAGGCAGATAGAATGCGGTACGTAACTAGTATTGAAAGGCTAGCAAAAGAAGAAGGAATTGTCGAAAATGCGAGAGAAAGCATTATTACAGTTCTAGAAACGCGGTTTGGAGAAGTGCCAAGCTCTATTGTCGAATTTATCAATGGGATAGAAGAACCATCTGTGCTAAAAATGCTTTTCAAAAGTGCGATCGCAATTCCTTCCACAGCAGAATTTCAGCAAGTCTTGGATAGTCTCACCTCTGGGCAATGAGCGTAGGTATCGAGCGGCTTGTTACCCGATATCGCTCTTAAAGATGAGAGTAACATTGCCCTCATCAATTTTTTGTTTTGGAGTTACGATCAAATAGTAAAACGTTGTATCTGATATAGAAAATCATGCTACCTTTTAAGAAAAAAATTGTGACTGATGAAACCATACATCCGGTAGCAGTGTTGATTGATTATCAGGACTGGCAGCAAATTGAGAAGATATTAGAAGCTCATCAATCACAACAAAAACAAGAGTTTAATTTAAACCAGTATGCGGGTGTAATTCAACTGACTCAAGACCCTTTGGAATATCAGCAGCAAATTAGGGATGAGTGGTGTTGACACAACCTTTAATTTTATTAGATACAAATATAGTCTTGTATTTTTTGGGTGGTCGTTTGGTAAACCAACTACCATCAGGACAATATTTTATTTCAGTGATTACTGAGATTGAATTACTATCTTATCTTATCCGAGTCTCAGTCTAGAAGAAGAAACACAAATTATTGATTTTTTAAATAAAATTATAGTTGTTGGTATTGATAATAATATTAAGAATTTAACAATTGCATTTCGCAAACAATATAGATTTAGGCTTCCTGATGCAATAATTGTAGCAACTGCAAAATTTCTAAATGCAACATTGTTTACAAATGATGTAAGGTTGGCTAATTTAACAGAAATTAATACTCAGTCGGTACAAATTGTGTAATGAGAGCTATCGCAAAGTTATAAATAAAACATTGTTTATTTATAACTTTGCTGAATTCTTGAATTCACGGCTAAATAATCATAGGTTATTGGTATAGCGGTACAGTAAATGTGACTGTGGAACCCAGTCCTTCACCCAGGCTGTAAAAATTCAAAGTGCCTGCCATTGACTCTATGAGTCTTTGGGATATTGCTAGTCCCAAACCTGTACCACGGTATTTCTGAGTAGGGTAATCATCGACACGGCTGAACAATTGAAACAGTTTGTCTAGTTTTTCTAGGGAAACACCGATACCAGTGTCTGCGATCTCCACTGTCACCATACCAGGAAACTGCTGATCTTGAGATATTACCTTTTTGCTAACTACATAGCTCTTGACAACTATACCGCCTTGATGGGTAAATTTGATGGCGTTGCCAACTAGATTTAGCATCACTTGCTTTAGGCGTTGATAATCACCTCGGACAATAATTTCATCGTAGGTATCAGGCATTTGCATAAGGAAACTGAGGTTTCTTACCTCAGCATCAGGGCGCATGGAATTTTCTACATCACTGAATAGTTCATTCAGCTTGATTGCTCCCAGTTCCATCTCCATTTTGCCTGCTTCAATTTTGGCAATATCTAGCATGTCATTGATAATATTTAGCAAATATAGGGATGATTGGTGAGCTTCCTCCAAAAACTGTTTTTGCTCCTCCTGATTGTCTGCCATACCATCTAAAATCAGCTTCAAGAAACCTATCGTGGCATTAAGGGGAGTACGAAGTTCATGGGAAATATTGGCTAAAAACTCTTTCTTTATTTGTTCGGCTCCTTGTAGGTTAAGTTCCCTGAAAATTTTTCGCCTTCCCAATTTTTGGCTTGCATCTAAAAACTGATAATCCTCATTGCTCAAGCTTCTGTCTGCTACCCATGCTGATGCATCTTCCAATGCTTGTCCGCGTAATAGCCATGAGTCATCCCTGGAAGTAATCCAGGCTGTCAGAGCTTCAGCATAAGGACGCAAATCTGCTAATGCTTTATTAACCCAACTCTGGTCAAAAACAGATTCATAAATACTGTTATAGACTCTTAACTTCCCTTGCTGCTGTACCACTAAACCAGATAGCCGCAATTCCATTTTTTCTGAACTGTTATCAGCTACTACTTTCCCCAATTGCAAAATTTGCTTATACAACTCTAGTAAACGTTTGGCACGTTGTTCATCCCTAAGAATGCGATCGCGTATCGTCCTCAAATGCTCCGGCTCATCCTGTGATTCCCAATTTTCGATGATGCGCGATCGCACCAATTCTTCAACTTCCTCAACTTCTATACCAGCAGGAATCAGTTTGCAAAGTTTTTGGGTAAGAAATGGTTGTCCACCCGTCCAAGCCAAAACCTCTTGTAGCAGTACTTGGAGATTGCTAACTTTCCCCACTAATCCTTGAGCTAAAGGTTGAACTTCATGCAACTGAAAACCTTTGAGTTCAATCGCTCGACCAACATTAAACGGCGTGCGGCTTTTATCTTTAATCAAATCTGATGGAGTAGCCACCCCCAGCAATGTGAAAGTGAGACGCTTATATTCGGGCTTATCAGCACGCTGGTTATAGCAGTCTCTAATTAAAGCAAAAAAGTCATCACTAGAAAAATTTAAGCTGAGAACGCTATCTATTTCATCTACAAAAATTACTATAGGTTGAGCAATTTCAACTAGCAGAACTTCTTCGATAAATTCACTCAATCGCTGTACGGGAGAAAGATGATCTTGATCGCGCCACCAACTCCGTAAATTAAACTTTCCTGAAAGCTCGAAACTACTCACCAAACTACGCACTACACCTGTATACCATTGCTCTGGTGTAAGATTCTGGCTACCAATTTTCATTAAATCAATTGCAGCACAGGCTATGTTTTCCTTTTGTAGCCGTTGCATTGTTTGCACTCGCAAACTAGACTTGCCCATCTGTCTGGAGTTCAAAACATAACAAAATTCTCCAGCCTTCAATCCCTCATACAAATCTTGGTCTGCTTGACGCTTTACATAACTGGGTGCATCAACTGGTAAACTGCCACCAACTTGATATTCATAAGCTGGGTTTTGTTCTATTTTCATCAGCTAACTCTCAAGCGATCGCAAAAATACTGACGATACAAATTACAACGTGGCGTTACATCATTTCCTTGCTGTTGTAATAAGCCCATACTGAGTAGTTTAAAGCATTGTATCGAATCCAACCGAACTGGGCTAGTATTGGCAACTACCTTTTTGATAGCAGCAGCTAATTCTGGACGCTGTTCTAAATTCCACAAATGCCGACGTAAATGGTCGCTATAAGGGCCAGCTTCTGTGGGTGCTGTTTGTAATAGCAGATTTAGCGTAGTATCCTGCCTGGCAACGTGATAAAGTGCCACTCGTACAAGATAGGGATGTCCTCCCACCATTGCCATTAGTTGTTCAACTTGGGTAAAACTCCAATTGAGTCCATGCCTTCGTGCCAAATCAAGAATCTGTTGAGCGTTAAACTCTGGTAACTCAATCGGCAAGCCTACATTAAATGGCGATTGATTGATATTCATTGGAATATAAACTTCTGTGGAATGTACTACTACCAACCGCAGTTTTTTCCAAATATCCCGGTTTTTAGCATCTTCATGCCAAGCGCGTAACAGCCCAAAAAAGTCTGCGGCAATTTCGGGATGTTGAAATATCCGATCGACTTCATCCAATCCCAATGCTAGGGGTTGGTTGATTTCTGGTAAGAGATACTCCTCGAAATAAGCGGTGCAATTATCCTTACTGCCAAAAATCACATCCCAGTAATCTGCTAACTTGTTGGGTAGCCTCAACCTCCGTCCGACACTGGCACAAAACCACTGAAGGAACTTATCCAAATCTGCAAAAACCTTTCCATCTGCCAATTGAAAGCTCAAAGGCACAGTTAGATAATCTTGTTGTGACGCTTGATGAAGAATCCGCGCCATGAGTGAGGTTTTACCCATCTGTCGGGGCGCTTTGATCCGAATCAAAGATCCTGGCTTCAAAATTGCCTCGTAGCACCGAGATTCGATAGGAGGACGCTCAATATAAAACGCCGAAGCCAAATCCACCTGTCCTTCAGGTAATTCTGGTTCTGCCACTGGCAGAGGCGGTGAGAGAGTGAGAGGGTGAGAGGGTGATGAAGGGAAAAAATCATTACTCGTCTCTCCATCTGCCAATTTTTCTACATCACCGATTGCCACTAAACTAAAAATTTCCTGTAAAATTTTGGGAGTATCGGCAGGTGAATTCCACTCTCGCTGCTGAACCTGTTGTAAATAGCCCCGCAAATCGTAATTCAGTGGCGCACTCCAAGGGAAGTTAACGCGAATTGGCAAGATCACTGGTTTATGCTGATCGCTGCCATCCCGTAACTCTTTAGCCTGTCTCACCTCTTCTGTCACCATCTCGCTAGTTGCCGATCGCTCGGACAACAGCAACAAAAAATAATCACATAGTTTTAATTCTTCATCAATGCGCTGAGGCCATTTTTCCCCTAAGCGAATGCTTTCACCCGCCATAAATGCTTCGTGTCCAGCAGTTTTAATAGCTTCATAAAAATTATGGGCCAGGCTCAAATCTGGATCTTGACTGCGATAGCTGATGAAAAATCTGGCATTTTTGCTAGCTGCTGGCAAAGTTGGCATAGTCGAATCAATATCCAGAAATTTTGACAAATTTGACTATAATTTTCTTGCAATGTACAGCATCAAAGCTGATTTTTACTTTTTTTACAGGTAAATCGTCAGTAGCCAATATCTGACCTACTGATATATCTATTTACTAAACTGATACCAAAATTGTGCCGCTATCCTCTGTATTCAGTTCTAGAAATTTACGAGCCATAATTCAATTAGCTTGTGGCTATCTGCTAAAAAGGTAAGTAAAGTAGTTTTTAAAACATATTTATATGAATTTCTTGGTAAACAATTTTTCTTCGGAGGAAGTTTATCTAAAGGGAATATCTAGAAAACTATACCAATAAACCAGTTTTCCTAAAAATTTACTTTTACCCCGTAGCTTGAGCTTGCATCTATATGACTTCACAATCTTCTCGCTCTGACAAAATTCTAGTTGTCGATGACTCTCCTGATAACGTGTTTTTGATCAAAACTATTTTGGAGGAAGAAGGTTACACAGTTAGCACCGCAGAAAATGGTATTTCAGCCTTGGCAGAATTGAAAGCTTCTCCTTGTGACTTGGTTCTACTGGATCTGATGATGCCAGGTATGGACGGGTACGAAGTCACCAAGCACATTCGTGGAGAGATGAAATTGCCGCAATATATCCCCATATTGCTGATTACTGCCCACGATACGCCCAACGTCGCCCACGGATTAGACTTAGGGGCTGATGATTTTATTCGCAAACCTGTAACAGTAGATGAATTGCTGGCACGAGTGCGATCGCTCCTGCGCTTGAAGCATAGTATGGATGAACGTGATGAAATTGCTCGTCAGCGAGAAGATTTTGTCTCCCGCCTCACCCACGACTTACGCACTCCCTTGGTAGCGGCCGATCGCATGTTAATGCTATTTCAGCAAGGTGCGTTGGGAACATTATCACCGCAAATGCAGGAAGTAATTGCCATCATGGCCCGTAGTAATATGAACCTGCTTTCTATGGTGAATACCTTATTGGAAGTTTATCGCTTTGAAGCAGGTCGCAAAAGTTTGGCATTTCAACCAGTTAATCTGAAACAACTGCTAGAAGAAGTGATGGGAGAATTATCACCTCTAGCTCAAGACAAAGCACTGTCCCTAAATTTGGACTTTACTGAAGAGTCAAATACAGTGATGGGCGATCGCTTGGAACTGCATCGTCTATTCACCAATCTCATAGGCAATGCAATCAAATTTACCAACTCTGGATCTATTACTATTCGTTTTACTTCTCAACGCCAGTTCGACAACAGTAGTCAATCTCAGTTATCTGGAAAATCCAATTCTGGTGATTACATTAGAATTGAGATAGCGGATACTGGGCCAGGTATTCCTACTGAAGAACAAGCCACTATCTTTGAACGATTTCGCCAAGGCAGCCACAAAACTTCTGGTAGTGGCTTAGGATTGTACCTTGCTCGTCGAATTGTCGAGGCACATCAAGGCATAATTCTCCTTAATTCTGAGTTGGGTAAAGGTAGTGTATTTATTGTGCTTCTACCCAGCAAAACATGAAAAAATTAGTAATTATAAATTATGAATTTTAGAGTTATTTATCCTGATAATTCATAATTTATAACCTGACTAATATTTACTTTTAGCTAAATATTCCATTTTGAAACTAGAACAATAAAAAATATGCTTGTTTAGCAGCACTAACATTAAATAAACAGTTTTTTAGAGGACAAACAAATGATCACCACTGAATTATCTAACGTTGGCGAAATTATCCAGAATCAGCGAGAGTTTTTTCAAACTGGGAAAACTAAAGATATCACTTTTCGGATTGAGCAACTTAAAACTCTCAAGCAAGCAATCATTGAGCATGGGCAAGCAATAGTTGAGGCATTACAAGCAGATTTACATAAACCAGAAGTGGAGACTTATATTACAGAAATCAGCGTAGTTAAGGAAATTGATTATGTTATAAAACATCTTCAAAACTGGAGTAAGCCAAAAAAAGCATCTGTTTCTTGGGACTTTTTTTCCTACTCAGCGAGAATTTATCCAGAACCATTAGGAGTTGTCTTAATTATTGGCCCTTGGAACTATCCATTTCAGTTAATTATCTCACCATTAATAGGTGCGATCGCTGCCGGGAATTGTGCAATTCTCAAACCTTCAGAAATTGCTTCTCATACGTCTGATATTGTTGCTAAGATTATTGCCAAACATTTTGACCCTGCTTATATTGCAGTGGTTGAAGGAGGCGTGGAAGCAAGTCAAAAACTACTTGCAGAAAAGTTTGACCATATCTTTTTTACTGGTGGTACAGCCGTCGGCAAAATCATTATGGCAGCAGCGGCAAAACATCTCACACCAGTGACTTTAGAATTGGGTGGTAAAAGTCCTTGTATCGTAGATACTGACATTAATCTTGAACACACTGTCAGACGAATTACTTGGGGCAAATTTATTAATGCTGGACAAACTTGTATCGCCCCTGACTATCTTTTAGTTAATAAAAAAATCAAAAAAGATTTAATAGATGGTCTGGCAAAATCTTTAAAAGAATTTTATGGCGATAATCCTATAAACAGTCCTGATTATGCTAGGATTATCAGTCAAAAACACTTTGATAGATTGGTTGACTTTCTCAAAGATGGTGAAGTTATCATCGGTGGAGAAAATCAACCTTCAGAGCGCTATATCGCCCCCACAGTGATTGATAATGTCTCTTTGGAAGATCCTCTAATGCAGGAAGAAATTTTTGGACCTATTCTACCCATCATTGAATATACTGACATTGTAGAAGCGATCGCCTTGATTAACTCTAGACCCAAACCCTTGGCGTTATATTTATTTTCTCAAGACAAAAACCTGCAAAAGCGGGTTTTGCAGGAAACTTCCTCTGGTGGAGTCTGCATTAACGACACAGTGATGCAGGTTGGTGTCTCGTCTTTACCATTTGGTGGAGTAGGAGATAGCGGTATTGGCAACTATCACGGTAAAGCTAGCTTTGACACCTTTTCCCATAAGAAAAGTGTATTGAAAAACTCCTTTTGGCTTGATTTAAAATGGCGATACGCTCCTTATGAAGGCAAATTACCACTCATAAAGAAACTTCTCGGTTAAAGTCTATTATTTTCTCGCAGCACAAATCTAGCTCACCAGAAAATAGAATTACATGACTACAAGCATTAATTTGAAGATTGGTTTTGACCAGAAAAACTATATTTAGTGCTTGAGCAAATTCCTTGTAGAGTAAAAACAAGCGTGCCATTTGGTTATCGCAATATAAGTTAACTCAAACTTCAAATGGCAATAAAAGCCTACCGATCAAATAGAGCAGTAGGCTTTTATGATTGGGTTTGGCTTCTGAGAAAAAGATTTTCTGCACTTGGCAAAATAACTATTAGCCCCAAAGAGGCTTGTGCGATTGCTTCAGTCGTCCAGTCATGACTCACTACTACATTAAAGATGGACGAAAAAATCGTTAATCCAATCGCTAGCCAAAGTGCGATCGGAACGAATTTTTTTTTCCATGTTGGTTGCTGGCGCAGTCTATTTTGGCTTTGTAGTAAGGTTTGACGCCAAAACGGGTAGGTACTGAATATAGAGAAAGTGTATAGCATTCCTGCCTCTATTAGCAGGATGGCTTTAAGGTTTGGGTTCATGATAGGGTACTTAAGTGCGATCGCAGTTAAGCAGACTCCCGCAGCTAGATACAGTAGCGTAAACAAGGTAAAACGTCTCATGGTTTTTTCCTTAATTTTTAGTACTATCAGCTTTGTTCGTGTTATCAATGTTAGCCACTGCTATTCTAAGACTATTTACCTGCTATCAACATCACCTTAAAAATTGTTGATCTCTAACTAAATTCAATAACTCCTAACTCTTAAAACCCAAAAGCGTTGCTGTAACGCTCCTCAGCCCAAGGTTCACCACGGCGATGGTAGCCATTGCGCTCCCAAAAACCAAGTTCTTCACCAGCTAAAAATTCTAAACCATTAATCCACTTAGCACTTTTCCAAGCGTAGAGGTGGGGAACAACTAGCCGCATCGGGCCACCGTGTTCAGTTGAAAGGTCTTCACCAAAAACTTTAAAGGCAAAGAAGTTTTCTTCGCGGATGAAATCTTCTACAGAAATATTGGTAGTGTAGCCGCCATAGCAGTGTTCCATAATGTAGGCTGCCTTGGGGTCTAACTCAACCAGACCCATAAAATCTGTAACTTTAATGCCAGTCCATTTGACATCGAGTTTAGACCAGCGCGTTACACAGTGGAAGTCTGCTGTGAATTCGTGTTGAGGTAGCGCCATAAAGTCTGACCAACTAAAGGTAGCAGGTTTTGCTAAACCCCAAACTTTAAACTCCCATTCCTCAGTGCTGACTTGGGGAGTTGCACCGTAAGTTAATACGGGGAAACCTTTAGCTAAGTGTTGACCAGGAGGAACGCGTTCGCTTTCTTCCTTCCCTGGTTTCTGAAAAAATTTTCCTAGCATAGTTGGAGAAAACTTATTTTTCTCAAGGTATTTACAAGTTTTTTTGTGGAGTTGCCAACAGCACCAGATGTTTTACTTTTTATATGATGACTTGATCATTACTTATGAATGATAGGTAATGGGTAATGGATGTTCCCAATTACTCACTACCAATTTTTTTCGATCTAATTGAGCTTATGTAGAGTGTTTATGATTCATAATGCAATCAGGAAAGCTAAGAAAAAGCATTTATCCAGTAGTGAGAAGTTTCATTGGCAAAGTCACCAATCAAATCTATCGGTGCTGTTCATGCTTTTCCTGACTGGAAAATTATGATTCTTCTTCCTCTTCTTCAGCAGTTGGATATACAAATGTCGAACGTCCAGTCAAAATAGACTTGCCCAAAGATAGGGCTTTTTGAGCTTCGACAACAGCTTTGTGTCTCCAGGTAGCTCGACGTTTATCTCGTTTTGATTTAGAAGTTTTCTTCTTAGGAACAGCCATGTCAGCAGATATCGCGATTCTTGACAACCTTCTTATTCTAGGCCATCCACTGACGCCAAAGACAACAGTTGAGTCAGGAATAAGTTAAGAAGTTCCAAATCAAGGAACCTTGGCTTGGAACTTCTTTCTGTATCTAGCCCAATCTGTCATTTTGGGGTTGACACACTACTAGCTGCTGGAACTGGATTAGAGGTATTTTCAAAGAAAAGTAGCGATCGCGCAGTTTTAAAGTAAGTTGCCCAATTTTGAGCATCAGGACGCGATCGCCATTGGGGACGACTAACTTCTAATGTCAAGACTGGTGCGATCGCTCCATAATTTTGTACGGACACAATGATGGAAACATCTGTCACCAAGATATCTTGGTCGAAGCTCCTTTGAGCCGCTGCCCTCGCAGCCGCTTCCGCCCTCCGCAGAATGGTTTCATAGTTTTCTTCCGGCAAACGGTCAATAGCTAAATCAACTCTAGCGGTGTAAGCTCGCACAACCTGGGGGGCGATCGCTTCCGTCAAAAACCACGCAGGAACAGTAGATATGAGCAAAACTACTAAAGGAACTATCCGGATTCTTCTGGCAATTTGGCTAATAACTGAAAAGGGAGTGATCGATGATGGTAGGTGAGCAAGATTTCTGCTCATGACCTTCTATCTCCTTAGTGATGATCTTTTATTGAAATTAGGTAAAAGGTATTTTCCGACTTTTTAACGTAATAAAAATTACATTCTAACTTAAGATTCGATCAGAATCACCTAGACTATAAAACACTGGTTAGCTTTGTTATTTTGACAAAGCCAACCGCAATTTTAAGACCAGCAAACGATAACTGACAAAGAGCGGGATGGCAAATTACTGGGCGATCGCAATTGGCATCAATCAATATCAGTTATTTCAACCTTTAAGTTGTGCCCAAGCTGATGCTGAGGCACTAGATGATTTTTTGGTGACAGAAGCAGGTTTTCTCCCCGAACACTGTCTAGTCATGACAGATACCTCGCCACCGATTGGGGATAGATCAACTTATCCAACCAAGGAGAATATTCTGCTGCTGCTTGAGGATTTTGCCGCGACAAGTTGGCAACCGGAAGACTATCTGTGGTTATTCTTTAGCGGTTATGGAGTCAACTACAAGGGCAAAGATTACTTAATGCCAGTGGAAGGCAACCCCGAACTCGTGCAAGAGACTGGCATAGAATTGCGATCGCTAATGCAAAGTCTGCAACTTACTGACCTAAATGTATTGCTATTACTCGATATCAACCGCGCTTTTGGCACTCAAGCGGATGCTCCCGTTGGGGAAGAAACCATAGAACTAGCCCAAGAACTACAACTGGCAACAATTCTTTCTTGCCAACCAGAGCAATTTTCCCATGAGAGTAGCGAACTAGGTCACGGATTCTTTACAGCAGCTTTGTTAGAAGCTTTGCGTTCTGGCAATGGCAACAACTTGGCAGATTTAGAAAGCTACCTAAGCTTGCTCATGCCAAAACTATGTCACCACCATTGGCGTCCTGTTCAAAATCCTGCCACGATCATCCCATCAAGGCAGCAAGTAATTTTGCCACAATTGGCAATGGAAAGTCACTTGCAACCAGAAGCGGTGATTTATCCTGAAGAATCTTTTGCGATCGCTCGTGCGGCTCCTCCTCTCGATGATTACCCTAAAACTTCAGCAGAACGTGGCAGATGGGGAGAAGCTACTGTGAACTCCTCGAAGGCTCAGAACGTTGAGAAGTCCAAGGGTAAACAAGTCCAAGAGTCAGCTAGCGGCTTAGTTTCGCAGCCAATGCCGGAAACTTCTTTAGGAGCGAATCCGAGAGGAAGATTTATTCCCAATTCCTCTAAAGGTTACGTCTCTCGATTGCCATCGAATCAGCCAAGTATCCCTTTTTGGAAACAGTTTATCTTGTGGGGCGGAGGCAGCTTGCTGGTAGCAGGTTTAATTGCTGTAGTTTTTCTGCGTAATCAAGAAACTTTTAGGATTAAGCAAATATCAAACACATCACCCAATGCTACTGCTAGTAACCCCAAGGTGATCGAGAATTTACCAAGCGATGTCTACGACGGGCTACGCCTACGCACTCCACCAGTTAGACTCAACAACCAATCTAGCGCCCAAATAGCCTCTAGTTCCCAGTCGAAAAAGCGGAATCAAGCAGTATTAGACCTGGCGAAAATGTCACTCAGACAAACTCAGGCTAGCGATTTGAGCATGGCGATCGCTACAGCCCGGAAAATAAAACCCGGTGAACCACTGTACGAACAAGCTCAGGAGAATATTAAGATTTGGAGCCAGATGATTTTAGATTTAGCAGAGGGTCGTGCTAAACAAAGACAGTATGCCAGCGCTATTGCAGCCGCTCGATTAATCACCAAAGACGAAGCCCCCTACGCCAAAGCACAAGCAGCAATAAACCTGTGGCGGTTAGAGGGTAAGCAGTATATGAGTAACAAAACTCTTTTAGATGCAGCTAATGCCTTGATTAAATCTGGACAGGCATCTACATACAATCGGGCAATCGAAGTTGCGAAGAGAGTACCAGCAGGTCAACCAGGCTTTGATGCTGCCCAAAAATCGATCAATAGCTGGAGTGAGAAAATTTTAGATATGGCCAAGCGTCGCGCCGCCCAAGGAGAACTTAAGGCTGCAATTGCGACTGCTACCTTAGTGCCAGAAGACACAGGTGCTTATGAAGATGCTCAGGATGCCATCCAAAAATGGCAAAAGAAATAGTAAAAAAATAGTAAAAAATAGTTAGGAGTTAGGAGTTAGGAGTTATATTGTTGATCCCCGACCTATTACTCCTAACTATTCACTTTTGACTCAGCACTCAGCACTCAGCACTCAGCACTCAGCACTCAACAGTACTGCGTTACATCTTCGCCGCATTCATCGGCTAGATAACACAGCGCTCGGAAACGTAAACCAACCACTTCGTCATATAAGGGATTGAGCTTGCACATCGGCGGAATGTGAAACAGGGTTTTCCCAAATACTTTGACATCGCGCTCAAAGGGGCACTGAGATGGAATCAGTTTGCACAAGCGGTGAGCTAGTTGGCGATCGCGGACTTGAATGTTTTCTACACGCTGCCGTAAGGGTTGGAGAATATCCCAGTGAGGCTTGGAAATAGAACGGTTTAGCTGGGTTCCTTTATGATCACTAGTCTCTGCTTGATTGATTGATACCCAGCTAGCCAGAAAAATTCTTTTTGTGGTATTGTCGAATACCTTCATGATTAACCCTCTGTATTATTGAGGCTATTCACCTTTTTGATGAATATATACAACGTGGCAACGAACTTTCCCGGAAAAATCGCGTTCTGACTGCGATATAATGTAATACCTGATTAGCCACTTAAGTCAGAACCTAATTTATTACTACGTCAAGTTAATCGCAATTTTCTGGGGATCGGTAGTGTAATATTACGATCTTGTTCATAACTTGACACAGTTTAAATTTTAATAAAGACATCCATCATTGGATAGGTTTTAGTGTAACATTTACAATCCTTAATATAAGCTATTTATAAAAGATTTTTTTCTAAGTATAAACATCAGTAATACCCTAGAAGGTATTTTTCCCCTCCGTGTTCCCACTTTCTCACGTAAGTACATACTGTTTATTGCTGGCTGAATAGAGAGAAATCTGTAGATGCGACTGCGGCTGAAAGCCAGACAGATTGGTTTTCTCAGTAAATGCAGAGCGGATATTTATGAAACATCGTTCGTCGCAAAGTCTCGGTAAAAAAAGTGATTTTTCTCCAATTTGCAATCTACAGCGTCTTGGGGCTAACTTATTTTGGGTTAGCATTGGGCTACATTCCTGGTTTACGGATGAACCGCGCCACCATTGCTTTGGTCGGTTCTGCCTTTTTAATTGCTTTAGGTGTTCTAAATTTACAGGAGGCATGGCAGGCTATTGATGTCAATACCATCGTTTTTCTCTTGAGCATGATGGTAGTTAACGCCAATCTATCTTATGCAGGGTTTTTTCAGCGATCGCTATCAGTGATATTGAGTATCACTCGCAGTCCTCTGGGTTTGTTGATGGCTTTAACTTTTGGCAGTGGTATTCTCTCCGCCTTTTTTCTCAATGACACTCTGGCGCTAGTTTTTACACCATTGACCTTGAGTCTGACTCAAGCTTTGGGTTTAAATCCGATACCTTATTTACTAGCGATCGCAGGTGCAACTAATATCGGATCGGTAGCAACTTTGAGCGGTAATCCCCAAAATATCCTGATTGGCTCCTTTTCAGGCATCTCCTATCTAGAATTTCTGCGTGTATTGGCCCCAGTTGCTCTAGCAGGGTTGGTAATTCAGGTGATATTACTGTGGCTACTTTACCCAGATGTCCGCTCAGTCAAACCTTGCCAAATATTACCCACCACCAACCAACGAATTTATAAGCCCTTATTTAATAAAACATTAGTCATCACAATTGGGCTGCTAATTGCCTTTACTATCGGCTTACCCTTAGCGCAGTCTGCTTTAGTTGCTGCTAGCTTGTTGCTAATTACTCGGCGCGTTAAACCCCAGCGCATTTTGCAAAAAGTGGATTGGAACTTGCTGGTAATGTTTTCTGGATTGTTTATCCTGACGCGAGTCACGCAAAAGTTGAATTTGCTCCAACCATTGACTCATACAGTAAACTCTGCTGCGAGTTTACTGGGTGTAACTGTCGTTTTATCTAACTTGATTTCTAATGTCCCGGCTGTACTCTTATTACAACCGCTGATTTCTCAAGGTGATACTAAGTCTTGGCTGTTGCTAGCAGCAGGATCAACATTGGCAGGGAATTTAACTTTGTTTGGTGCAGTCGCCAACCTGATTACTGTAGAAGCTGCTGCGGATTTAGGTTACAAGCTAACTTTTTGGGAGCATCTCCGCTTTGGAGTGCCGTTAACAGTATGTACTCTAGTTCTAGTATATCTCTGGGTTCATTGAGGATATATAGCAATAATCCTAAGCTGAAAACACCTGCTGGGCTGTCAGGGTTAGTTGTGCGAATGTTTGAGAAATAATCTGCTGGTTTCCAGTAAACACAGTTTGCTTGTAACTACCGTGGTCTAGCAAACACACCGTCACCTTATTTTTTAAGGGGTCAACAATCCAATACTCGACCACACCAATAGCTGCATACTCAGAGGTTTTTTGGTTATAGTCTCGGTCAACAGATTCAGGACTGACCACCTCAACTAATAAGGGTGGAGCAGTTTTGAGGATAGCCGAAGTACTCTCAATACTTTGTGCCTGTTGGTTGGTAATGACGCAAATATCAGGTCGCCTGGGTTGTTTATTGGTCAAAACTTCTGTACCGTTAGGACGCGGTTGTAAAGGCAGTCCCATTTTTTGAATTTCTAAAAAAAAGCGAATTAAGAGTAAAGTGATAATCGCCTCATGCTTACCAGTACCAGGAGGCATTTCTAGCAGCACCCCATCCTCAAGTTCATATTGCTTGTCTGTGCCATCATCAAAATTGATGTATTCTTCAAGAGTACTAATTTTTATTGGTGTTTTAGTCATAGCGATCGCCTCCAATAACTATAACTATAAGCAAATACAAACCTCTGCGGCTTCTATAAGCTATGTCAAGAAACTGTATCTCGCGCCAAAACGCAAAGACGTTAGAAAAACTCTACGTCTCTGCGCCTCTGCGTAAGATTTTTACTTTAAATTCTCTATGATGCTACCTGAGCAGCAGTTCGAGTCCGGCGTCTTCTGCCATCGGCAACTTTCACAGGCGGCTCATCAGGAATTTGCATCAACAAAGTCACAGATGGCTGACATTGCAATTCCCGACGGATTGAACGTTGCAATTCCCGTTCTAAAGTACCTTGCAATCCACCCCAGTCTATATCTGCTGCTTCGCCTTCGCTAGGAGCAAATTCTGACCAGCGCACAGTGAGGATTTCTTCAATGCGTTGTTTTACCCAGGTTTGTAACAGCGATCGCTCTACACTTGTAACTACACCCCGGAGGTGAGTTTCTGGTTTAGCCAACAGTTTACCATTCCAATCAATGGCAGCCGCGATCGTAATAATCCCTTCTGAAGCCATGCGTTGCCGTTCTTGCAGCACTTTGGCACTTACCATACCCGAACTAGTAGTATCTACCAATTCGATACCAGATGGCACTTTACCAGCGACGCGAATAGCATCTTCAGTCAGTTCGACAATATCACCATTCTGAATGATGATCATGTTTTCTGCGGGAATGCCCATACTCTGAGCCGTTTCTGCGTGCTTCACTAGCATCCGGTGTTCGCCGTGAAATGGCACAAAGAATTTGGGACGAGTTAAGGCAATCATCAGCTTTTGTTCTTCCTGACAGCCGTGACCGGAGACGTGAATTCCTTTATCCCGTCCATAGACCACTTTCGCACCTTGAATCATCAATTTATCAATGGTGTTGACTACAGCGATCGTATTTCCGGGAATTGGGTTAGCAGAGAATACTACCGTATCTCCTTGGCGGATTTTAATGTGAGGATGTTCTTTATTAGCAATGCGGGTCATTGCTGCCATTAATTCACCCTGAGAACCTGTAGTTAAGACTAAAACTTTTTCGTCAGGAAGATTACGAACCGCGTGCAATGGTTGCAGCAAATTATCTTCACATTTGATGTAACCTAAATTACGGGCATGAGCAATCAAGTTCAGCATGGAACGCCCCACAACTGTCACTACACGATTCTGCTTCTTGGCAATATCCAAAATCATGTTGATGCGATGCACACTAGAAGCAAAGGTGGTGACAAATAATCGCCCCGGTGCTTGACTAAATACTCTTTCCAAATTGGGATAGACTGAACGTTCCGAAGGTGTGAATCCTGGAACTTCTGAGTTAGTGGAATCACTCAGTAAACAAAGAACGCCTTTTTCACCATGTTCTGCTAGGCGTTGCAAGTCGAACTTTTCACCATCCACTGGGGTATGGTCAATTTTAAAATCCCCTGTGTGAATGACTACACCCAGGGGAGTATGAATGGCAACAGTGAAACTATCAGCAATGGAGTGGGTGTTACGGATATATTCAACTAAAAAGTTTTTGCCAATCCGCACTACATCACGTGGTAGAACTGTTCTAATTTCTGTGCGATCGCGGACTCCTGCTTCTTCTAATTTACCCTCTAGCATTGCCATTGCTAGTCTGGGGCCATAAATCACCGGGATATCAAATTGCTTGAGATGAAAAGCAATCCCGCCAATATGGTCTTCATGACCGTGAGTAACGATCATCCCTTTAATTTTGTGACGATTTTCCCGCAGATAGGTCGTATCTGGTAAAACAATGTTGACTCCATGCATCGCCTCTGTGGGAAAAGCCAATCCTGCATCTAACAGAATGATTTCATCGTCATACTCAAAAAGACAGGTATTTTTCCCAATTTCATGCAAACCGCCCAAAGGAATAATTTTCAAGGCGGAATTGTTAGCTTCGTTTTTAGCCATTTTCTCCTTAGATTGTTACTTGTGGTTAATTAAGTTGATAGTTAACGAACTTGTATTTAAGACAACATAATCTGCCTCTTAAGTCAGTCTGAAAGCAATCAAGTTTTAAATTGAAATCTTCAATTTTTTATTCAATAAAATCAACTCTAAGCTCAAGGATTCATAGTATATCTATCAGTCCTAGCACAGATTTTTAAATTGCAACTTATGAACAATTATGATCATTGTTTATATGTATCTTGCGCTTAACTCGCTGGTGGCTAGATTAAACTAAGTTCTTTCAAAACCGCTTCTAACTTTTGACTGACTTCTAAATCAGCTTCACATAGCGGCGGACGAGTTGAACCAACCTCCCAACCTTGAAGTTTCAGTGCTTTTTTCACTGGAATGGGATTTGAAGTTAAAAATAGAGCTTTAAACAACGGGAAGAGTTGGAGATGAATGTCGCTTGCTACTTCAATTTTCCCGGCACTAAAAGCTTGGATCATCTGCTGTAGTTGGTTTCCTACCAGATGAGAAGCCACACTTACCACACCCTTTGCCCCGATCGCTAACAAGGGCAAAGTCATGTAATCATCACCAGAATAGATGTGGAATTCTTTTGGTGTCAAGCGACGAATTTCGCTTGCCTGATCTATATTACCAGTGGATTCTTTAATCCCGACAATATTGCTAACCTCAGCTAACCGGGCAACTGTTTCTGGCTGAAGGTTTTGTCCGGTACGACCGGGGACATTATATAACAACAATGGTAAGTCGGGACAGGCTTGTGCTATCGCCTTAAAGTGCGCTTCCAATCCCGCTTGTGGCGGTTTGTTGTAATAAGGAACAACTTGTAAGGAACCATGTACTCCTATCTTAGACGCTTTTTGGGTGGCTGCGATCGCTTCTTTGGTGGAATTTGATCCACAACCTGCGATGACCTTGGCTTTTCCTGCCACGGACTGCAATACCTCGACAAACAACTGGTATTCTTCATCCCAACTTAGTGTTGGGGATTCTCCTGTTGTGCCGCACATTACCAATGTATCTGTACCGTTGTTAGCTAGATGCGCCGCCAGTTCTGCCGCTACATCATAATTGACACTACCATCTGGTTTAAATGGCGTAATCATAGCGGTTAAAACATTGCCAAAATCTCCCACCCTTTTTTCACTCCTGATTACCCATGTTTTTATATCTTGGTGGTTCTCTATTGTAATAACCTATCTGCAAATTGCTTTCAAGTGTCATTTTTCCTTTGTCATTTGTCCTTTGTCCTTTGTCACTTTACCAATGACCAATGACTAATGACTAATAGCTAATGGTTTGAGTAGATTTTTCTCTACTAACAACTCGGCGATTTGTACTGCGTTCAATGCTGCGCCTTTGCGGATTTGGTCGCCACATAACCATAATTCCAAGCCACAGGGATGAGAAATATCCTGACGAATTCTTCCCACTAAAACTTCATCTCGACCTGTTGCTTCAATTGGCATCGGAAAATGATTAGTTTCCCAATCTTCGACCAATTTCACTCCAGGGGAGGAATTTAAAATTTGTCTGGCTTCCTCTGCACTAAAGGGAGTCTCAAATTCTAAATTAATGGCTTCTGAATGGGCGCGGAGTACGGGAACCCGTATACATGTCGCAGTGATTCTGATTTGCTGCGTACCAAATATTTTTCGGGTTTCGTTAACCATTTTCATTTCTTCCTCACAATAACCCAAATCGTTTAATGGTGAGTTGTGTGGGAATAAATTAAATGCCAATGGGTAAGGCAATATTTCAGCAACCGGTGGCTGTCCTTGTAGTATAGCGCTTGTTTGGGTTTTGACTTCTGCCATTGCTCGAGCACCAGCACCACTAGCAGATTGGTAGGTTGCGGCGACGATGCGTTGCACTGGTTTAACTTTGTGCAATGGCCAGACTGCCACAGCCATTAAAATTGTTGTGCAGTTGGGGTTAGCAATAATGCCTTGGTGATGCGCTGCGGCTTGGGGATTCACCTCTGGCACAACTAAGGGAACTTCCGGGTTCATCCGAAAGGCACTGGAATTGTCAATTACCACTGCGCCCTTTTCGACGGCAACTGCTGCCCAAGTTTTGGATGTGGAACCACCTGCACTAGCCAGTACTATATCGACATTTTCAAAAGCGCGATCGCTCACTGCTTCTATTGGTATATTTTCACCTTTAAACTGTAGCGATCGCCCGACACTCCGCTCTGATGCCAATAACTTCAGGTTGGCAAGAGGAAAATTACGACTTTCTAACAATTCCAGCAACTCTGTGCCAACTGCACCAGTCGCTCCCAAAATAGCTAAACGATAGGATTTCGACAAACTTGCTTCCTCCTTTAAGAGATTTATGTGCAATTTCTTGGAACAATTGACAATTTTCTTATATATAAATTGCGATCGCAGTCTTGAAATACATTTTGAATAGATTTAGATTTTTCTCTAATTTAGTTGGTCTTTATATATCTAATACATTTATTTTCTTGGTTTTTTAATAAGTTAAGTGATGTTGCATTCTCCGACAACGGACTTCCAATTTTTTCGTCAACTTTTAACTATAATAACTATTATACAATAAACCACCATTTAGCAGAAAAATGTAGATATCTGCACTTAGACGTTTAATAGGCATCCCAGCTTTAAGGCAATAAACGTTTTGGCTGCAAATCTGCTTACCAACATGATGAATATACTATGATCAAATTGCACAAAACTAGCACAGCACAAAAGTGAGCTATGCGGTTTGGTAACAGATGCGCTCTCGTACCACAACTTAATAATAGCTAGACTCAATACTATAACTTTAACTTGGGGGTACTAACCACTCGTTGACAACCAGGATATCACGGCATTAGCCCACTGAATAATTAATTCCTAAGTTTTAGGGGTAGTAGGGAGTGAAGAAGGGAATAGGCTACAGGGTAAAGGTTACAGATTTATTCCCTATCACCTCTCCCCTATCACCTGTCACCTTCCCCCTAATCCCAATGCCCCATTAACAAAATTGTTATGAAGGTAAAATGTCAAGTCCTTGGTCATTGGCAGTAAACTGGATCTTTGCCCCAGGATAAACATCCATCCTTGGATGTCATCAGACCTTTTGGCAAACTCCCATTGCCCCTAAGAGACATCAAGCTATAAACGCAAACAATTATTTTATTGCGTCTTGTGTGTACTCGGAGTATAAAATACCAGAAAACTAGAGACGAAGCATGAAAGTCACCCAGGAAAAACTTCCCGCCAGCCAAATTGGCCTGGAAATAGAGATTACGCCGGAAATTACCAAGCAAACTTACGAACAGGTCATTAAAAACTTAGCGAGTACTGCCAATATTCCTGGGTTTCGTAAAGGCAAGGTACCCCGGCCGATATTACTACAACGGCTGGGTACAACTCGTATCAAGGCAGCAGCGCTGGAAGAACTAATTCAAGACGGCATTGAGAAAGCAGTTAAACAAGAAGCTATCCCGGCAATTGGTCAGCCGCAATTGCGCTCCTCCTTTGAGGATTTAATTAATAATTATGAACCTGGAAAACCCTTGACAATTTTGGCTGCGGTCGATGTAGAACCAGAAGTGAATCTCTTGCAGTACACTGATTTGCAAGCTAAGGCTGAAGAAGTCAAGTTCGATCCAGAACAAGTGGAGAACACGCTGGATAAGGAACGTCAAGAATTGGGGACATTAATTCCTGTGGAAGGACGTGCAGCCCAAATCGGTGATATTGCTGTAGTCGATTTTAAAGGTTCATTCGCCAAAGCCGAGGGTGAGGACGAAACAGCCGAACTAGAACCAATTCCCGGAGCCGAAGCAACTGATTTTCAAGTTGAGTTGCAAGAAGATAAATTTATTCCAGGCTTTATTTCTGGGATAGTAGGGATGAATCCTGAAGAAACCAGAGAAATTGCAGCACAATTCCCAGACCCCTATGCTAATGAAGATTTAGCTGGAAAAGCGGCAACTTTCACAGTGACGCTCAAAGAACTGAAGGAAAAGGAACTACCAGAAATAAATGACGATTTCGCCCAGGAAATCAGCGATTTTGAAACCTTAGAGGAATTACGCACCTCTCTGGTAGAACGATATCAAAAAGAGGCGGATGACAAAACAAAGACAAATAAGCAGGAAGCCTTGTTAACGGAACTGCTTAAGCACGTAGAAGTTGACTTACCAGCAACCTTGATTGAGCAAGAAGTAGATGCAATGCTAACGCAAACAGCAATGCGGCTGTCTCAGCAGGGATTGGATGTGAGGAAGTTGTTTACTCAAGATATTATTCCGCAATTGCGGGAGCGATCGCGCACTGAAGCAATTGAACGCATCAAGCGTTCCTTGTCTTTGCGGGAAGTCGGTAAACGCGAATCTATCGAGGTAACACCAGAAGAAATCGCAGCCAGAGTCACAGAACTTTTGGAACAGTACCCAGACGAGCAAGACGTTGATGAAGATAAACTGCGCTCAATCGTGGAAAACGAGCTGCTAAACGAAAAAATCATCGATTGGCTTTTAGAACACTCCTCAGTTGAACTTGTACCCGAAGGTTCTTTGAGTCCCGCAGAGGAAACAGAAGACGCAGAATCTGATGCTGATGGTGATGCACCTCAGACTGAAGAAGAAAACAGCGAAACTTCTACAGAAGTCACAGAAGGATAATAAAAAATCCCACAGCCATGAGTTCACCAGTTCTGAGTTAAAGTACTGGTGAAATCGGTAAGGTAAGGGAGATGAAGAAGTAGGGCAAGAAATAACCAATGCCCCATGACTCAGGGATAAAGTCAGAATAATTAAAGAATTAATGAATTTTCGGCAAATAGTGACACCTGTTATCGCCTGGGCTTGATACTGTGTTAAACGAGAGGAAATTATATGAGGCATAATGGTTAACACGTAGCTTATAAAAATCCCATTCGTCGAAAAGGCAGCATCTGCTGCTGAAACATCTGTCCTCAATTATCGTCAAAGAAAGCTTGTATGCTTGAATCGCAGTCAGGAAATTCCCCCATCAGCAACTTAAGTCGAATAAACATTAACTCCCAGTTGAGCAGCCCTAGCAACATCGTGCCGATGGTGATAGAACAATCTGGCATGGGAGAAAGGGCTTTCGACATCTACTCCCGCCTGCTGCGAGAGCGGATTATATTTTTGGGAACACCAATAGACGATGCCGTAGCCAACTCAATTGTGGCTCAGTTGTTATTCCTAGATGCCGAAGACTCAGAAAAAGACATCCAACTGTATGTTAATTCTCCTGGCGGCTCGGTCTACGCAGGGATGGCAATCTATGATACAATACAGCAAATTCGCCCTGATGTTGTTACCATCTGTTTTGGATTAGCCGCGAGCATGGGGGCATTTTTGTTGACAGCAGGGGCTGTCGGTAAGCGAATGTCTCTGCCCGACTCCCGGATTATGATTCACCAACCACTTGGTGGCGCTCAAGGTCAAGCCATTGACATTGAAATTCAAGCCAGAGAAATTCTTTACGTTAAGGCTAAGTTGAATCAGTTAATGGCTCACCATACTGGTCAACCCTTAGAAAGAATTGAAGCAGATACTGAGCGCGACTTTTTTATGTCGGCAGAAGAGGCGAAAAACTACGGTTTGATTGATCAGGTCATTTCCAGGCAAAATCTTCCCACAGCAGGGGAAAACGTCACCATTCTGAAATAAGAGGCTGGTATGTCTAAGTACGACTCCCATTTGAAATGTTCATTTTGTGGCAAGTCTCAAGAGCAGGTGCGTAAATTAATCGCGGGGCCGGGAGTCTACATCTGCGATGAATGCGTTGACTTGTGTAATGAAATACTAGACGAGGAATTACTCGATACCAATGGTGCGGCCGCACAACCAGCACCAAGAGCAGAGCCACCTCAAAAACGGCGTACCCACTCTGCTAGTATTTCGTTTAATCAAATACCCAAGCCAAGAGAGATTAAAAAGTATCTAGACGAGCACGTTATTGGTCAAGACGAAGCGAAGAAAGTACTGTCAGTAGCTGTTTACAATCACTACAAGCGGCTGGCGGTCATTCAGTCTAAAGCCAGTGGCAAAGCTGGGGCGGATGACGCAATAGAATTGCAAAAATCCAACATTTTGTTAATTGGCCCGACCGGTTGCGGCAAAACTCTCTTAGCGCAAACCCTAGCGAAAATCTTGGATGTACCCTTTGCCGTCGCCGATGCGACAACGCTGACGGAAGCAGGGTATGTGGGAGAAGATGTGGAAAATATCTTGCTGCGACTGTTGCAGGTGGCAGATTTGGATATAGAGGAAGCGCAACGAGGAATTATTTACATTGATGAAATTGACAAAGTTGCTCGTAAGAGCGAGAACACGTCAATTACCCGCGATGTTTCTGGCGAAGGCGTGCAGCAAGCTTTGCTGAAAATGTTAGAGGGAACGATCGCCAATGTACCACCCCAAGGAGGGCGCAAGCATCCCTATCAAGACTGCATCCAGATTGATACAAGTAATATTTTGTTCGTCTGTGGTGGTGCCTTCGTGGGCTTAGAAAAAATTGTAGACCAGAGAGTTGGCAAAAAAGCAATTGGTTTTGTGCAACCAGGAGAAGGCCAATCGAAGGAGAAACGAGCAGCAGATACTCTTCGCCATCTAGAACCGGATGATTTAGTCAAATTTGGCATGATTCCAGAATTTATTGGGCGTGTGCCAATGGTAGCAGTAGTAGATCCGCTAGATGAAGAAGCGCTGATGGCGATTCTTACCCAACCACGCAGCGCCTTAGTGAAGCAGTACCAAAAACTGCTGAAGATGGATAATGTCCAGTTAGATTTTAAAGCAGATGCTTTACGAGCGATCGCTCAAGAAGCTTACCGCCGTAAAACTGGTGCGAGAGCATTACGTGGTATTGTCGAAGAATTGATGTTGGATGTAATGTATGAGTTACCATCCCGTAAGGATGTGACACGCTGTACAGTTACAAGGGAAATGGTCGAGAAGCGATCGACTGCTGAACTGATAATACATCCGTCTTCACTACCGAAGCCAGAATCAGCTTAATAGTCATTAGTCATTGGTCATTAGTCATTGGTCAAAAAATAAGGAATAATAACCATATACCAGGGACTAATGACAACTGACAAAGGACAAATGACTAATGCCTTATATTAATGTTCGTGGCGTTGAGCATTACTACGAATGGGTGAAAAAACCATCCGGTTCTTTGGTCAAACCAGTGATGGTTTTCATGCATGGTTGGGCTGGTTCGGCTAGATATTGGCAAAATACTGCTGATGCTTTATCAGAGCAATTTGATTGTTTACTCTACGATATGCGGGGATTTGGCCGTTCTGGTGGGAAGCCAACCATCGCCCAAGCAAGTGAAGCTGTTGCTGAATCTGATTCCCCACAGGAAGAATCAGAGGCAATTAAAGAGCTAACCTATGAGTTAGAGGAATACGCTGATGATTTGGCAGCTTTGTTAGATGGGTTGCATCTTCAGCGTGTTTATATCAATGCTCACTCGATGGGCGCGTCTGTTGCTACTTTATTTTTTAACCGCTATCCCGAACGAGTAGAACGAGGAATTTTAACTTGTAGCGGCATTTTTGAGTACGACGAAAAATCTTTTAGTGCTTTTCATAAGTTCGGTGGCTATGTAGTGAAGTTCCGTCCCAAATGGTTAAGCAAAATTCCATTTGTTGACCGGATGTTTATGGCCAGATTTTTATATAGTTCCATACCACATTCTGAGCGGCAAGCTTTTTTGGAAGATTTTCTCGAAGCAGATTACGATGCGGCTTTAGGAACAATTTTTACTTCAGTCAGTAAGGCTCAATCTGAAGTCATGCCGCAAGAGTTTGCCAAGCTAACAGTGCCGACTCTGCTTGTGGCAGGGGAGTATGACAAAATTATTCCAGCCGAGATGGGGCGTCAAGCAGCGGCACTGAATGACAAAGTGGAATTTGTAATGATTCGTAACACAGCGCATTTCCCAATGTTGGAAGATGCTCCAACTTATCTGCAACGGGTACAAGAGTTTTTGCAAATTAACAGCCCACAACCACAAGTGGGATAACTGCTGGCGATTTTTAGACAGTTAAGTGTACCTGTGTAATACCTTGACGCATTTCATATTGTCGCTTTAACCAAGACTTTTGAATTGTTTTACGGAGCAGGGGAGCAAGTTGAATCAACAGCGATCGCAGCAGTGCATTTTTTCGCAGTAGTTCGCCTTGTTTAGCTTCCGCTAACTGGAGTTGCTGGGCGCGGATAATTTCTGGCTCACGTTCCGCTTGGATTTGCGATAGTGCGATGTCAATATCCTGGTGTCCACTTTCTTTGTAAAACAGCGGCACAAGATGATTCGCAGCGACAATTACATCACGGAATGCTAAATTAATTCCTTGAGCGCGGACAGGAGACATTGGGTGTGCAGCGTCACCTAGAAGCAGTACCCCTGGTGCGTGCCATTTGGGACAATAACCAACTACAACAGAAAGCCGAATGGGCGATTCGATGTTGTCTGCATGATTACGGAAATGCTCTGCTAGCCATGAGGGTGATAGGGAGGCAAAAATCTCTGCCCAGTTGGCTTGTTTCCAGTCAGTGTTTTCGGTTGCCGACATCACCCAAGCCAGATGCAGTTTTCCTGACTCTGCTCCGTGAAAGATGCTAAATACGCGATCGCTATTTACAATAGTACGAAACACATTATCGGCTGCAAACTCAGGGCTGGCGGCAAGTTTAAACCAGAGAATATCAATATTTTTGGGCTGGCGTACCAATTCCAATCCTATACGTTGTCGCACAAGAGAATTTCTACCATCTGCCCCAACCACTAAGTCAGCAGCAAATTCTCTTCCATCGGTAAGTAATACACCTGCTACACGTTGGTTACTCCACAGTAAATCCTTTATAGGAACACCCTGAATGAATTCAAACCCATCATTGGTTTGAGCTTCCGAAATCAGTGCTTTGAGCAATGGTGGTTGTGAAACCAGTGTACAGGGTCGGGTTGCCCCCATTGGTTCATCAACTCGAAACAACTGCTTCCCCCCGATAATAAATTCCCACGCGTCAAGTTGTCGATGGGGAATATGCTCTAACAATGCTGATAGACCCATTTGCTCTAGTGCATTTAAGCCACTGGGCATTAATCCTTCACCGCGAAATACACGATGAAAATCTCTTGCTGCTTCAATTAACGTTACAGCAATACCACGTTTTGCAAGGAGCAGTGCAAGGGTTGCACCTGTTGGACCTGCGCCCACAATTACAATCTGCACTATCCCATCCCTCCTATATCAATTGCTCTCAAAGATGTTGGTCGGATTATCTTGAGATTAACTCAAACCCAGTTCTCGTTTTAGCAAGTTAATTGAATTAGCGCCGATATAATTTTCAACCTTAATCAGCTTTGGTGGACGAATAATATCTTCATCAGATGCTTGCACGGCTGCTTGCACTGCCGCAAAACTAGCTTGATCACTTATGATTACCTCAGCCCGTTTTACCATAGCCTGAAGTTTATAGGCATCTTTTGGTTGTGAAGTCATCACCAGTAGTTCATCCCCCCGCAAACCGTGGAGAATTACTTCTGCTGCTCGTGCAATGCCGGAACTGAGGCTGACTATGCCTACACAGTTTTCTTTTGGTAGGGTTTTCAATAGGCTGAGTTCCTTGCTGTAGTCGTAGATATCCAAAGGAATTACCCGTGCAGCTTTTGGAGCTGCGATCGCTTCCACATTACTGATAAAATACCGACTTGTGACGACTGTCGCAGAGGTAGTTTTATCTAACACAGCCGTTAATTCTTCCATTGCTACCAACTGGACTGGTATTTTTAGCGATCGCTCCAATTCATATACCATCAACTCACCAGCACCCATGTCATAAGATGGAACTGCAACCAATACCCGCGCACTACAACGCAAGCGCCAGTCAATTTCCGCTAAAAATAGCTCCCTGGCTTGATTCAGTGAACATCCTTGAGAGAGCAAATCATCCAGTGCTTGCTGGACAACTTGATATGCATCAGGATTTTGTTTGAGAATTGGTGATTGCAGCCTGCTACCGCCCTCATGACCTTGGGGACGAACATAAATTCCCGAACCAGCCATACTTTCAACAAATCCGTCTTCCTCCAGTTGACGGTAAACTTTGCTAATGGTATTGCGGTGTAACCCAGTTTGCATTGCTAGCGCCCGTGTGCTTGGTAATTTGTAAGCAGGGGGATATTGCCGGGAAGCGATCGCAAACCTGATTTGATTAAACAGCTGGGTTGATGCCGGAATTTCGCTGTCTGGCTGAATACGGAATTGAATCATCACCAAACCTCCTGAATACTAAGTGCTGATGAGTGCTGTTAGCGGGGCGTTTGCCCGTGCTGAGGTTTGAGTATTAAGTGTTGCTTGTCTACTCAGCACTTTTAACTCAGCACTATTTTCGTGTCCAGATGCATTTGCTACATATTGAATATTTTATTTACATATAAAGTTTTTCTGGTAGAAATTTCTAACGCGTCCACTATTGGTAATTGATAATTTAATTGGGAATAACCTGGGCATACTGGCATAGTTATATCAAATAAACACACAGCTAATTACACAGCACTGGTAAAAATTATTATGACAGAGCAAGCAACAATTACCACAACGGTTAATCTTTTGCAAGATAATATTCAAGTGTCTGCAACTCTTGCAGAACCAAAAGAATCTGGATCTTACCCAGGAGTGGTGGTATTACAAGAGATTTTTGGTGTCAACGTTCACATTCGGGAAGTTACAGAACGGATTGCCAAACTTGGGTATGTAGCGATCGCACCTGCGCTTTTTCAACGGATTGCTCCTGGCTTTGAAACCGGATACACACCCGAAGACATTGAAACTGGCAGAAGCTACGCCATGCAGACTCAAGCATCAGAGTTATTGAGCGATATTCAATTAGCAATTGACTACCTCAAAAATCTGCCCCAAGTGAAAAAAGATGGCTTTGGCTGTATTGGCTTCTGTTTTGGTGGTCATGTCGCATATCTTGCAGCCACTTTGCCAGATATTAAAGTTACAGCTTCCTTCTACGGTGCTGGAATTACCACTCGCACACCAGGAGGCGGCGCTCCTACTGTCACCCGTACCAGAGAAATTCCAGGTACTCTATATAGCTTCTTTGGTAAAGAAGATGCTAGCATCCCAGCGGAACAAGTAGACGAGATTGAGGCAGAGTTAGAAAAATATAAAATTCCTCATCGCGTGTTTCGCTACGATGGAGCTGATCACGGATTTTTCTGTGACCATCGTGCCAGTTATAATCCTAAAGCTGCGGCCGATGCTTGGGAGCAAGTAAAACAACTCTTTAGTCAACTAAACTGAAGCATACGCAGGCAAGTTTGTCATTAGTCATTAGTCATTAGTGAATAACAAAGGACAACTGACGAATGACAAGTGACAAATGACAATCTAAACTCCAGTGGCATCATATCAAATAACAATTAATCTTCAAAAGTCATGAATTCCGAATCGAAACTTTCTCAAACAGCCAATTCGTCATTTACAATGGACGATTTTGCCAAAGCACTAGAAAAACACGACTACCAATTTCAAAAGGGACAGATTGTACATGGCAAAGTGTTCCAACTTGACCATGATGGGGCTTATGTTGATATTGGTGGCAAGTCGTCAGCTTTTCTGCCGCGCGATGAGGCTTCTTTGAGAGCAGTTACCGATTTATCGGAGGTGCTGCCATTGCAAGAGGAAATGCAGTTTTTGATTATCCGAGATCAGGATGCAGAAGGTCAAGTCACCCTTTCTCGAAAGCAGTTGGAAATTCAGCACATCTGGGAACGACTGGCCGAAATGCAGGAAAATGCTCAGACTGTGCAAGTACGGGTTATGGGTGTGAATAAAGGTGGTGTCACCGTTGATATTCTCTCCTTGCGGGGATTTATTCCGCGATCGCACCTCGCCGAACGTGATAATTTAGAAGCACTCAAAGGTCAAAATCTGACTGTGGGTTTTTTGGAAATTAATAAAAACACCAATAAACTCATTCTTTCTCAGCGTTTAGCAACTCGTTCTAGCAACTTCAGTTTATTAGAACTAGGTCAACTGGTGGAAGGCAAAGTTACCGGCATCAAACCTTTTGGTGTATTTGTCGATTTAAGTGGCATGAGTGCCTTGCTTCATATTAAGCAGGTAAGCCAAAAATTCATTGAATCTCTCGAAAAAGTATTTCAAGTTGGTCAGCCAATTAAAGCTGTAATTATTGACTTGGATGAAGGTAAAGGGCGTGTTGCTCTTTCTACCAGAGTTTTGGAAAACTTCCCTGGTGAAGTCTTAGAAAATATGGATGAAGTGATGGCTTCAGCTGAGGCGCGTGCCAATAGAGCTAATAATAAAGCATCTGAATAGTTTTAAGATGGGCTGCTTACACAAAGCATACATAGTGCGTAAGCGTAGCCCATCGTAGACACCACACCTGCGGTAAGTGGGATTAATCGGTAAATAGCGCCCACAAATTGATTAATAATCAATATTTCATGACTACCCCTACATCTTTGTAGATGTAGGGGGATTGCAAATTAGGAAAACTTTTCACAGACTTTTGTCTAGCCCCTGGCATACAATGTACACAAAAGTTCTAAAAGCCTAGCTTGATGAGACTTTCCTTGTTCCCCTACTCTACATGGTAACAAGAGAACAAAGGAAAATCGGGCTTTTCTCAACTTGTGTATTTACCAGCATAAAATGCTTGTAAAACAATAATTTCAGCCAGTTTAAGATGACTTTAGCTATGAGCCGCAGAATTTATTATGAGGCAAAATTCTGCAATATGTCTCTTGTAAAAATATTTTGTGATATGGTGATAAGCTGGCCTACTGCGAATTGAATCGTCCGAGTTTAAAACACTAGGATTTTCCGCAAAACTGTGCTTGCTTAAATTCTTTACGTGACAATGATTTATGACTATTAGTACCGAGCAGAAACTAATTCATCAGAAAATATATGCCAAAGAATTACGTTCCCTAATTCCACCTGAAGCATTTATCCCCGATCCAAGTAAATTAGTTATCTTGTTCATTAATCTAGCTATTTTGATTCTAGGTTGGATGATAGCGGCTCGGCTAGATTGTTGGTCGCCATATCTTTTATGGCTTTATCTACCTCTAACCATCGTTATGGGTAACAGCGTGGTTGTCTTACTATTTAGCACTCACGATCTGATGCATGGTAGCGTGATTCAAAACGCCCGATTATCTTATATTATTAGCTTTTTAGGGCTAACAATGTTGTGGATGCCACCAACATTGTGGAAGGCAGTTCATAATCGAGTACATCATAACCACACTAATGATTTGAGCGACCCTGATCGCAATTACTTATATGAACAGTCTGCAACCTGGGGAAAATGGATTCAGGACTTATTTGTGCCTTCTACTGAAGTCAATCCGATATGGTTCACAGTGGGCATGACTTCTGCTTGGGGAGTACATACTTTTCGCAATCTGACATCTGTGCTATTTTTCAATCATGAATCCGTCGATTATGTTCCTGCTGCATTTACAGTTAGTCTTAAAGATCGTCGGGCGATCGCAGGTGAATTATTAATGATGATCATGATTCATCTGAGTATCCTCATCTATCTCCAGTTTGAACCCATAAAGCTCATACTTGGTTACTTTTTACCAATTGCAATTGGTTATGCTGGAGTAATGTTTTATATTTATACAAATCATTTACTTTGTAGGATGACCAGCGTTAATGATCCACTGATTAATAGTATGTCTCTCCGGGTTTATAAAATATTTGACCTGTTGCATTTAAATTTTTCTCACCATACCGAACATCATATTTTTCCAGGAATGAACTCTGATTACTATTGTCTGGTTAGGGATTTGTTAGAAACTCACTATCCTGAACGCTTTAATTTATTGGATGCTGGAGAGGCTTGGTACTTGCTGCTGCAAACTCCCCGACATTATAAAGATGAAAATACTCTTACAGATTGGTCAGGAGAAAAGTCTGTTCCCTGCCCTACAAGCGACAATTAAAAAGCTGACTTTTCACGGTATATGGAAAACCTCTCTTCTATTTCTCTCTCCTAGAAGGCTAAGATGTCATTTGAACAAGCTATTGACTTGTTGAGCTAGTAAAACTAATCCCATTACCCTATCCCCCACATCTACAAAGATATGGGGGATAATTTTTACAGTATTAAGATAAATAAGGTGTGACCTATTGGTTTAGTTGGCGTGAGGATATCTTGAGCATGGCAACAAAGTATAAAAATATGCTCGTATCTTTTTGAGCATATATCGAGCATTTCAAAAACTATAAACGCTGAAATATTCAATTAAGGTATTTATATGTTTCTGGTAACTGGAGCAACGGGAGGAATTGGTCGCAGAGTTGTGCGACTCCTACGGCAACGAGAACAGTCTGTGCGGGCATTTGTCCGCCTTAACTCGCGCTACAGCGAGTTAGAACACCGGGGTGCAGAAATTTTCATTGGTGATTTGCTACACGAAAAAGATATCCAGAAAGCTAGTCGGGGTGTCCAGTATGTTATTAGCGCCCACGGTTCTGATAGCGATGCCCTATCCTTAGATTACCGCGCCAATATTGAACTTATTGACCAAGCAAAAGCCAATGGCGTCGAGCATTTTGTTTTCATTTCCGTACTGGGTGCCGATCGCGGTTATGAAGACGCTCCCGTTTTCAAAGCCAAACGAGCAGTAGAGCGATATTTGGCAGCTAGTGGCTTGAATTACACTATTTTACGCCCAGCTGGATTAGCATCTAACTTGCTGCCATTAGTAGAACGGTTTCGCGAAACAGGATTGTATCTGCTGATTGGCGATCGCAAAAACCGTACCTCAATCGTCAGTACCGATGATTTGGCAAGGATAGTAGTGGATTCTGTGACGGTTGAAGGCGCTCGCAACCAGATTTTACCCGTTGGAGGCCCGGAAATTTTATTGCGAGAAGATATTCCCCGAATTTTTGGTCGGATCTTTGCCAAAGAGCCAGTAATAATTAATTCACCATTATTTGTAATTGATGGATTACAAGGTGCATTGGGTTTATTTAATCCTCAAATCCAAAAAGCTTTAGGAACTTATCGCACATTGCTAGCAAATGAATTTTTCTGTACAAAAGATGAAATTGCCAATTTAGAAGCGATTTATAACTTTAAATTGGAGACATTAGAAAATTTTTTGCGGCGCTATTTAGCAGTTTGAATAGTCATTGGTCATTGGTCAATAGTCATTAGTGAATAACAAAGGACAAATGACAAAGGACAAATGACAAATAACGAATGACAAAGGACAAAGGACAAAGGACAAAAATATATGGTAAATGCTGCTCAAGCACGTCAGACAAAAGAGCGATTCGCGCAACCAGAGGAACAACTCACTTATGAATTAGGTAAAGCGGTACAGGAATTGCCACCCCTGTACACTAGATTATTAGCGGGAACGATGAGCGCCATTGTATTTGGAGCGATCGCTTGGGCGTACTTTTCACAAATAGATGAAGTAGCAACAGCACCAGGGGAATTAATTGCTTCCACACAGGTAAGACCGGTGACATCCTTGGGTGGAGGCTCAATTGTCGCCGTCAAAGTGCAAGAAGGCGATCGCGTTACCAAAGGTCAAATTCTGATTCAAAAAGATCCAGACTTGCAGAAAACCGATGTTTCCCGCCTAGCTAAATCTACTAGATTAATTCAAGACGATTTGCAACGTTTAGATGCAGAACGCATTGGAGGCACAACTACTGGGACGAAAGTACAAGATGAACTTTTAAACTCCCGTTTGCAAGATTACCAAGCGCGTCAAGCAGGGGCGGAAGCAGAAGCAAATCGCCAAATAGCACTTATTGATCAAGCCAAAGTCCGGTTGACTCGATTACAAGACAACTTAGTTAATGCCAAAACCAGCGTTGCAAATGCTAAAACCAACCTTGCCAACGCAGATAGCATCCGCATTAAAATTGAAAGTAATTTGGCTCTCGCCCAAGAAAGGGAAAAAAGCTTACGCACCCTAATTACTCCTGGCGCTGTACCTCGTGTCGATTACTTGGATGCCCAAGAAAGATTAACTCGTGCAAAGACAGAAATCACTAGATCACAAGATGAAGTGATTAACGCCCAAAATAGAATCACAGAGGCTCAAGATAAAGTCACATCATTAGAAAAAGATATTGCTGCCCAAGCCCAAGAAATTCGCCAAGCAGAACAAGCTTACAACGCTGCACGCAGTCAGGCCCAGCGTGTAGCATCAGAACGCCAAAGTGAAATTTTGACTCAGTTCAACAAGCGTAAAGAAGAACTGACAACTGTTCAAGGTCAATTAGAACAGGCGAGAAAACAGCAAGCATTAGAAACCATTGAGGCTCCAGTTGCGGGTACGATTTACAGAGTCAAAGCCACCAAAGGGCCAGTACAAGTGGGTGAAGAATTAGTGTCAATTTTGCCGGAAGGGGAAGAAATGCTCCTAGAAGTGAAAGTTCTCAACCGCGATATTGGGTTTATTCGTCAAGGAATGAAGGCAAAAGTGAAAATGGCAACTTTCCCCTTCCAGGAATTTGGCATTGTGGAGGGCGAAGTAATGCAAGTCAGTCCGAATGCAATTATTGATAAAGAATTAGGCTTAGTTTTTCCTACAAGAATTAAGTTAAGTAAACACACCGTAAACGTGCGGGGTCAGGAAGTAGCATTTACACCAGGGATGGCTGCTACAGGTGAAATTGTAACTCGCAAAAAGTCAATTTTAACATTCATCACTGAGCCTGTGACCCGACGGTTCAACGAGGCCTTTTCAGTTAGGTAGGTTTGTAACCTCTCCTGTTTTTATTCCAGTTCAAAGGCGATTCACAAAAGTTATGCCTGGGTTGGGCTACGCCTACGCATCCTACAACCCACACCTAAAACCTAAGAGTTTAGCAATGCTAAACTCTTACATTCATTCACAACAGATGAGTTATACCAATTTGAAAAAAGAATGCAACAAATAGACCATTTGTAGAGACGCGATGAATCGCGTCTTTACCCAAGGATGTGTTGCAATCATTAATTGAATTGGTATTAGTTAGTTGATTTTCTTAACCAATCAGTATTGAACTGAACTGCAAATCGCTACAATTTTCAAACCATACCCAAGAATTTTCTATACTGATCTATTTGTTTTTGCATTTCCTCTAGTAGTTTGCCAAAATCAAGATTATTTTCATCCTCATTGCTATCCATATTTGTGCTGCCCAGAATCTTCTCATAGTTTTGGAATTGCGACCATAATTCTGGATTGGCTAATCCGTTATTACCTGCGGTTGGTGTCAGATATTTTGCCGTTTCTGTAATTGCCTGACCAATCAGAGAACCGAGATCGGAATTATTAAAACTAGCGAGGGTTTCTGGTGTCAGATATTTTGTAGTTTCTGTAATTGCCTGACCAATCAGGAAACCGACATCAGAATTATTAAAACTAGCGAGGGTTCCTGGTGTCAGATATTTTGCCGTTTCTGTAATTGCCTGACCAATCAGAAAACCGACATCAGAATTATTAAAACTAGAAATTCTCTGTTGTGATGTGAGATAACTTGCGGTTTGTGTATAGACGCGTAGCAGGTTGTCGCCAGACATTGCCTGACTCCCTAGAGAAGCAAAATTGTAACTATTAAAACTAGAGATTGTACTTTGTGTGTTATTTCTTGATGTCTCTGCAATCACCTGACTCGCTAGAGAATTGACATTAGAAATATTAAACCTAGAACTTGTAGTTTGTGTAGTATTTCCTGCGGTTTCTGTGACAATCTGACGTACTTGGGCATCAGTTAGGTTGGGGTTAGCACTAAGCATTAGAGCAACTACACCAGCAACGTGGGGAGTAGCCATAGAAGTGCCATTATAAGTGGCATATTGATTATTCGGAACTGAGGAGTAGACCTTGACTCCTGGGGCTGTGACGTAGGAAATTTCATTCGTTCCAGAACGGTTAGAGAAGTCGGGCATATTATTATTTCTATCTACTGCCCCAACTGCAATTCCCGACTTGTATGCATAACGAGCGGGATAGTCTGGTAATGAGTCACCATCATTACCTGCTGCCATGACAACAATCACTCCTTTGCTGCTGGCATAGTTAATAGCTGACTCTAGAGTACGATTGGCAGATGCGCCTCCTAAACTGAGATTAATTACATTAGCTCCATTATCCACAGCGTAGCGAATACCCTTAGAGATGGAACTATAGGAACCAGAGCCAGAGTCATTTAAAACTTTGACGGGCATAATCTTGGCATTGTATGCAATACCAGTGACACCGTAGTTATTATTTTCTCCTGCGATCGTGCCGGAAACATGGGTGCCATGACCGTTTATGTCTAGGGTGTTGTTGTTGTTACCAGAGAAATTCCAGCCGTAATTATCATCAATATAACCATTGCCATCATCATCTATACCGTTACCTGCAATTTCGTTGGCATTTGTCCAGATATTATTCCTCAAATCCTCGTGGTTGTAGTCAACCCCAGTATCTACAACAGCAACAACAACACCTTGACCTGTGTATCCATGTGCCCAAACTTCTGGTGCTTTAACAAGGTCTGCTCCCCAATTATTGCCACCAAGATTAGGAACATCAGCAAAGGTATTCTGACCAGTAGCTCTAGCCACTGCTGCTGCCCCATTAATCAAGCCATAGCCATTGGTGGAGTTATAATTTCCAGTGCTAAAAGCATTAGCAGTAGCGTTAATGGTATTTTCGGAGTCACCGTTATTTAGCAACTGCACGTCCGCGGAAGTTGAGTTATAGCTACTACGTCCGCTGAAGTTAATGCTGTAGTCATCCTTCGTATTAAAGCTATCTAATGAGGATATTGAAGTGACGTTTAGCTGTTTATCTGGCAGCACATTGTTATTAACATCATCAATGAGCATAAGTATTTTTTCTCAAAGATAGCAATCGTTTTTTTGACAGATTCCAGCGTTAAAACCTTTACAAGAAAAAGATTTTAATTTGTGAATAAGCTCTATTGTCAATAATTACTATGTAATCTCACAACAAAATGCTAATTCTACTACTAAAAAACATAATTAATAGTAGAATTTTTCTTGGCATATTAATTGATACAATAAAAATTAAATTTGTATCAGTTTAACTATAAATTGGTGGATAAAAAACTAATTTGGCTATGCTTCTAAACTTATAATTTCTAAAGGTTTTTAACATTAGCTAATATCTGTCATACCAATAGAGTGTGTTACAAAGAAAGGCAGAGGGCAGAAGGCTTTTATGAAAGAAGTATTAATAAAAACTTTAGTTGCGGGTTATTGCCCACTAGTATAAAAAGATTTGTGTCGATAGCGCCGGCGGCAAGCGAGTCAGACGCTTTTGTGTCGCTAACGCTATGCTATCGAGCGTCGCGGAAAGTGACACAAGACATAAGAAAGCCAGTGCGGTCTTGGGATGCATCCCAAGTGGAGCATCTGGTGTCGTCCTTACTTCAATGTCAAAACTTATTTTGTCTAAAAAGACCAACAGTCTACGGAGTATAAGAACGAGGAAAGTCTTCTCAAACTAAGTTTTTAAGATTTGTGTTTACACTGTAATTTTGTAGGAGAGAGGTTTTGAACTCTCTCCATTCCCTTTTAGAGGATGTTTGATTCCACATGACGTGAAAAGTCAGATTTGGAACAGCTTATTAGAGTTTTAGCGTAGGCATTGCAGAACTTTTCGATCTACTGAATTTATTTTTTGAAGTTCCCTTAATAACAGGTGGAAAGTTTCACTTGGGTCTAAATCCCCACTTTCTACCCGATAACTGAGAACTGATTTAATAGAGGCGACTCAGTGTGTACTCAGCTATGTTAATCAATGCCTGGTGGGATTCTGAGGGTGGGAGAACTGCAAGATGTTCAATTGCTAACTTAGCATGGTGAGCAGCTAGCTCTCGCGCCTGCTGTATACCTTGACTGTCTTGAATTAATGCTAGTGCTTGCTCTAAATCACCTTCTTGAGCAAACTCTCGTTCAATCAGCACTTCCAAAGATGGTTTTTCTGCTAAAGCAAATAAAACAGGTGCAGTCAGATTACCACTTTTGAGATCCGACCCCACTGGTTTACCCAAGGTATCTGTTGTACTGGTGAAATCTAGAATGTCGTCAACAATTTGAAATGCTATACCAAAATGACGACCGTAGCTATACAGATGCTCAACAGTTTCTCGTGAGACTTCACTGAGCAATCCAGCTGCTTTAGAACTGTTGGCGATTAACGAAGCTGTTTTGTAGTAACTCTTCTCAATGTAAGTTTCAATAGAGATACCAGCATCAAAACGATTTAGTCCCTGCTGAATCTCCCCAGTAGCCAGATCCATAATGACTTCTGAGAGCAGTTTCACCACCTCCAAATTGTCCAAGTTTGCTAAATACCAGGACGATTGGGCAAAGAGAAAATCTCCTGCTAAGATGGCAATGCGGTTCCCAAACAAACTATGAACAGTGGGAACGCCTCGCCGCACGTCTGATTCATCTACCACGTCGTCATGTACCAAACTTGCTGTGTGAATCATTTCTGTAATCTCAGCTAGGCGGCGGTGACGCGATGTAATATCTTGTTCTAACATTGTTGCCCGCGATATTAACAGGACAATTGCTGGTCTGATACGCTTTCCCCCAGCTCCGAATAAATGTTCGGCTGCTGCAAACAGAATGGGGTGGCGGTTTCCAACTAGCTGTTTTAGGTTATCTGCTAGTAGTCGCAGGTCTGCTTCCACAGGGGTAAACAGGGAGGTGGCTGGGGTCATGGATGGGCGGACTCTGACTTAGGTTACGAAAGTTTACATATCCTATACTCATTTTAAGATAACCCTGTGCCAGCGCAAAGTTTTCATAAGGTAATCCCATTTTTATGAGTCTATGGGTGATAATTAAGGTTGATAATGGGTTTGTCAATAAGTAATTGTGCTTAATTTGTGAGAACTCAGATTTTAAACTAACTTAAAACATAAATTTTCAGTACATGGGAATAAATATCAGATTAAATTGTATTAAGTAGTTTCTCATCTCACCTTTACCGCCACAGTTCAAAACAAAAGTTAAGTAACATTACTTATTGACAAAAGAGATGCAATTTAAATTTTTTGCCAATGAGTAAGGCTAAATTTTTTCAGATTGAGTCATAGCTCTTCAAAAAATTTGAAATTTAGCAGCCGATTGGGCTTCAAATTCAGGGTCGTTGTGTTACGCTAAAATGTAGGAATTTTAAATTTTTCAGATATTCACACCCCAAAAGTTAAGTCAGCTACTAGTTGATTTTACTGAGTTGGTATTGTGAGTCTAAAATAAATATTCGTCGGTAAGATTAAGGGAATAAATTCTTTAATTTTTCCTACGGTACGCGAAACTCCTGGTTTGGAGCTATGTGATATCCCTATGGGAAGCTGCTACACGTCTTCAGCGCACGTTGAGCGCAAGCATTGCTCTTTTCACAGCAGTTTTAGCAGCAATAAAGCAGATCAAGTAGACCGCTGAGAATCGTAGTTTTAGATTGCTAAACGGCAAGCTAACTGCTGTGGGATCTATGGTCTGCAAGAAGTCGCATCAGACAATAAATTCTTTGTCCGTAGAGAATTTTATCTCTATAGGTAATTTTACCATAGGAAACTACAGCCATCAAGAATGCACTTGATTGGCTGAGGTTCTACTAATTTATGGAATTTTATATTCGTTTAGAAGGGTGCTAGTAGAACAATGATTTACGGAAGTATACCTATGATGATTTTTATTTTAGCGTCTGGATATTTGTTCACAGTCTACCTGTTATTAGCACTGGCGAAGCGAACGGGTACAAAGACTGTTCCTACAAGTTTCCCTTCATCTGCTAAGGGAAAACACAAGCAGGAGATATCAGTTAATAGTCAATAGTCATTTGTCCTTCGTCCTTGGTCATTTGTTTTGATTAAAAGATTAAGGACTAAGGACAAATTAGTTTTATTGGAGTTTGGAAATAGCGGTATCAGTGAAGCAAACCTCTTCAACCATTGGGGTATAGCCTAGCCACTGCACTCCTGACTGGGAAAACTGTTGCGGACAACCGCTGACGGCGAAGCGAGTTGGTAGTGGTAAGTGAGTATTTTTTAAGCCTAGTAAGTCTAGCTCTTGGGCACAAGCTGCCACAACATGAACAGCTGGATCAACTAACTGGACTTGAGAGGGGAGGAGCGATCGCAGTACTGGTGTAAGGTGGGGATAATGGGTACAGCCGTGGACTAAGGTATCAATTTCCTGCTCCAATAAAGGCTCTAAGTAGGCTCGTGCTACTTCCGCAGTGTAAGGGTCGTGAATGCGATTTTGCTCAATCAGTGGTACAAACTCTGGACATCCAACTTGCCAGACTTGGACATCAGGAGCAATTTCGAGTATGGCGTGCTTATAAGCATTACTCTTAGCTGTGGCTGGAGTAGCAATTACACCAATCCGCTTTCCTAGCTGCACCGCCGCTCTTGCACCCGGTAAAATTACTCCCAAAATGGGTATGCTGAATTCTTGACGCACGGTTTCTAAAGCTAGAGCAGAACTGGTGTTGCAAGCCATAATCACCATTTTTACCTGCTGCTGTTGTAGCCAGGTAATAATTTCACGCGTAAATCGTAAAATTTCTGCTTGTGAACGAATTCCGTAAGGAAGTCTAGCTGTATCCCCAAAATAAATAATTGATTCATTGGGGAGTTGCCGATATAGTTGTCGCAATACCGTTAGCCCACCCACACCACTATCAAAGATGCCAATTGGGGCACGTTGGGGTTCTTGATCAGAAAAATCGTCAAGATTCCCTTCAAAAATGGAAGATGAATACACAGGCAGATATAAATTTAGGATTTGGGATTTAAAATACAGAATTTAGCAGACAATCTCCAAATTGACCACTAAATTCTGCAAATAAAAGAAGTTTAAATACCACCTCTTTAATTAGTAATTTGTACTATATTACCTCTGCTTTAAGTATTTGAGGATGCCACTAGCGATCGCTTCTGCCATCCGATTTTGATACTCTGGTGTTCCCAATCTGGGGTTATCCTCGTAACCACTCATGTAGCCTGTTTCCACTAAAATCGAAGGCATGGAGCTTTTCCTGAGAACGTAGAATCTAGCTTTGCGGGTTCCTCGGTCTTTGATAGTACCGATGTTCTGGAGAATAGAATTGCGAACTGCTTCAGCCAGAGCATAACCACTTTCGTAATAATAGACTTCTAACCCATTCACACTTGGACGACCATCAACCGAGTTAGCGTGAATGCTGACAAACAAAGTCGCGTTAACTCGCTCGGCGATATTTACCCGTCCCTGAAGTTCTACGAAAAAGTCAGCATCCCGCGTGAGTATCGCTTGTACACCATTTTGCTCTAAAATTGCTGCTACCCTTCTACCAATGGGTAAGACTACATCCTTTTCTAAGAGTTCACCCAGACCAGGGGCACCTGAGTCTTTGCCACCATGTCCTGGGTCAATCACTACTAGCAATTTTCCTCTGGGAACCGAGGGGCGTGGCTGAGAAGTGGGACGGGGATTATCTGTGGGGTTTGGGAATTGACCTTGGTTTGACGATGGTAGGGGAGGTAAAGTAATGGGCGGTGTGATACTACTACTAGAGCGTTGTAATTGTAGAGCTAAAAGCTGATCGCTAACTTGGTTGAGTTCTCCAATTTGCACTCCGGCTGCTGGTTGAACTAAGATCGTGACAGTATTAGATTCTTGTGGTTGCAGGCGGACTCGCAGAATAGGACTATTAGCATTAAAAGTTGGGCCTGTAACTTTGGGAGCTAACCGAGCATTGTTGATGGAAATGCGATACAGACCAGAAGTTCTATCCCAGCCGGCTATAGCAGATAAAGCTTGGTCGGCTCTAATCAACAGTTGTGTACCATTATTAGCCAGTTCCACAGACTGAATGGTAGCAGGTAAGGTGTTAGAAGGTGCTACGGGGCGTGGAATGCTACTTCCAGGCACTTGAGCAACGCCACGACTAGGCAGAACTATAAAACCACCAACACTGCTAGTAGTTGCTCGCCAATTAGGACTATTTTCGCCTACCTCTAAAGTCAAGCGGACAACAGATGGACTTGTTTGTAGTTGACTGAACTGAATGCGGCTGACACCATAGCGATTAATTGACAAATCGCGTTGCTCTAGACTTGGTGATAAAATTGCGCCAGCAATGTCAATGTTGATTGCCTTCTGATCATTACTACGATTTACCTGAATCTGAGGATTACCACCATTGGTGCGGATGAAAAAGCCATCACCTGTGACTTGTAAGTTCTCAATTTCAGTAACCCTGGCGGCAACCATTCCGTTTCTAGGTGAATTGACAGAGCCGGTTGTCACCACATTGTAAATATTTCTTGGGGAGAAATTTGGTGTAGATGTTCTTGGTGAAGTGTCTGTGGCTATAACTTCTTCTTGTTGCCCCTCAGTATTTCTTGAGGGTACATTTTCGGCTTCTGGTGTAGGTAATTGCACTGTCCAGCGATCGCCAGTTGTGCCCACAAATTGTACTTTTTTGGGGTCTAAAGTGTAACCAGGGCTGATTTCAACGACTATACGCGTTGTCTCTGTATCAAACTGCCCAATACGAATCGAGCGAATTCCACCGCCCACTTGTTGGGTTTGCTGCGGACGCCCAAATGTGGTTCCTGGCAAATCAATTACTAGCCGAGTCGGGTTAAAAATTAATTGTGCTTGGGGTTGAACATCCCCTAAAGTATTAATTTCCAGCTTGTTTTGATTGGCATCAAAACGCCAAGATTCAAGTCTCGCGGCCATTGCCGGCGACGACAGCATGAAGATAGTTCCAATAGTACTGGATAGTAACCAGCGTAATTTCACAGTCTTTTCTCCTGATTCACATTCATGGGAGCCGTCAACATCTCAACATATTGGCAAATCCTCACACCGTCACCACGCACACTTGAGTTTTGCGCTGTTATTAAGACACAGCTAATGGCGTAAAATATAGCACGCTCCTCTGGTTTTGCCATGCCATTAGCCGATATAAATTTGACTGCCTATTTTAGGTTCATACCGGACTAACGTCCTGCTATGCGCTTTCACCCCTTGTGGGTGACACCAATCTAAAATCCAAAATCTGTTGACTTACAAAGCATCAGATGACAATAACAAAGAAACTACTCTTGTCCCGCCGCAAGAATACTTAAATTGTTTTACTACTAAATTGGATAAAAATGGTAAAGATTAGATGTATTTACTCAATAATTTCGACTAAATTACTTATCTTCTCTTGAGATACTGAAGAATGCCACGAGCGATCGCATCTGCCATTTGATTTTGGTAAGCCAAGCTTCTGAGTTTAGCGTTATCATCTCGACCGGTCAAATAACCTGTTTCTACGAGAATAGAAGGCATAGAACTTTTTCTGAGGACAAAAAATCTAGCTCGCCGCACTCCCCTGTCTCTGACATTTATACTTTGGAGAATACTGCTATGGACACTGCGAGCTAGACCCAAACCACTGTCGTAATAATATGTTTCCAGTCCACTGACATCCGAACGACCTGGGCCAACTGCATTAGCGTGGATGCTAACAAACACATCAGCATTAGCTCGCTCTGCTAATTGCACCCGTCCTGGAAGGGTAACAAAATAGTCAGAATCCCGCGTCATAACTACTTGTACGCCATTTTGCTGCAAGACCTGAGCTATTCTTTTGCTAATAGGTAAAATAACATCCTTTTCGCGTAGTCCCCCAAGACCTACTGCACCAGGGTCTTTACCACCATGTCCTGGGTCAATGAGGACTACCACTCGTCCATTGGTAACTCGGCGCTGTGGTTGTGTTGGGGGTTGGGGATTTGGATTGTTTGGGTCTGGGAATGGCCCCCGGTTTGGCGGTGGTAGCGGAGGTAAAGCAAAAGGAGGTCTTCTGGGGGGGATTGTAACAATTCGACGAGAGCCTTGTATTGGTAGAGCTAAAAGCTGGTCGCCGATTTGCTGGGGTTGTCCAAGTTGTACTCCGCTTGCTGGTTGAACTAAGACAACGACTGTGTTGGGTTCTTGTGGTTGCAGGCGTACCCGAAGAATGGGGCTATTAGGAGCAAAAGTAGGGCCTGTAACTCTGGGAGCTAACTTGGCATTGGGAATTGTGACGCGGAACAGACCAGAAGTTCTATCCCAGGCTCCTGTAGCAGATACAGTTTGGTCAGCTCTAATTAGCAGTTGTGTGCCATTATCAGCCAGTTGTACAGACTCAATTGTTGCTGGGGAGTTGTTAGCAGATAGTCTGCTAGGTAAGGAAGGTGGTTGTGACTGATTGTTTGAATTACTACTTCCAGGTAATCTGACAACGCGACTAGGTAGAACTACCAAACCACCACCGTTACTATTACTTGCTCGCCAGTCTGGGCTATTTTTATCTACCCGCAAAGTCAGGCGAACGCCAGGAGGTTGGGTTTGTAGTCGGGTGAATTCGACGCGGCTAACACCATGCTTGTTCACCGATATATTATTTTGCTGCGCCAGACGTGGTGATAAAGATGCGCCAGAGATATCCATGAAGATGGTAGCGCGATCGCGACTGCGAATTATCTGAATCGGAGGATTACTACCACTGGTGCGGATGAACAACCCATCACCTGTTACTTGTAAGCTCTCAATTTGAGTCGCCCCTCGTGTAGTTGTGGCAACTCTGGAAATACTAGGTTGCGGCTCAGAGTCTGGGGTAACAACAGTGTAAGCACTTCTGGGAGATGAGGTCGGAGATAAGGTGGGAGATAAAGCTACTCTCTCGATTTCTGGCTTAGGTAATTGCACCGTCCAGCGATCGCCAGTTGTACCCACAAATTGCACTCGTTTGGGGTCTAAAGTATAACCAGGAGTTAGTTCGACAACTATGCGTGTTGTTTCTGTATCAAACTGCCCAACACGTATTGAGCGAATTCCACCACCCACCTGTTGGGTTAACTGCGGACGCCCAAATGTGGTTCCTGGCAAATCAATTACTAGCCGAGTCGGGTTGAAAATTAGTTGTGCCTGGGGTTGAACTGCTCCCACAGTATTAATTTCCAGCCTGTTTTGATTGGCATCAAAGCGCCAAGATTCAAGTCTCGCAGCCATTGCTGGCGACGACAGCATGAAGATAGTTCCAATAGTGCTGGGTAGTAACCAGTGTAATTTCACAGTCCTTTCTCCTAATTCACGTTCATGGGAGCCGTCAATATCTCAACTCATTGGTAAATCATCACATCGTCACCACCTAAACTTGACCTATGATGCCTTATTTTGATTTTTAAGCTGCTACTAGAGGGCTTTTCAAGTAATAGAACTACAGCACTCCCTACCTCCGTCTCAGTTGTGGTCTAAATAACTGAAAACTTCTGTAAGACCACTTAAAATCAGTTATCAGATTTCATATTGGATCTAAATCCCCAATATGAAATCTTCCACCTTTAGAGGTAGGAATTGTCACTCTCAAGGAAGCTAGAAAACAAATAATTGATAACCGTTCACTGATAACTGTTTTTTGTTTTTTGCCATCAATGCACTAAGTAAATAATTCCCATTACTGTCAGATGATTTAGCAAGATTTATGGGTTTACTCCCCAATTACCTGGAAAATATTCAGATAAAGGCATACAAGCCAAGGGAGACTAGAAATAAATAACATTCCGAATGCTGGTAGAAATTATAAACAGACGATTATTCTACAATCACACGGGACGGAAATTTGAGGAGAGAAGTTTCCACTGCACAATCGCAACATCTTCAAAGCACGGTGATAGTACTGAATTCAGAGTCCTGAGTTCTGAGCGAAAATTACTCAGAACTCAGTAAGAATTTACCCAAGACTTTGATTAACGATCGCTAGATTCTGGAGTTATTTCCGAATTGCCACTATCATTTGATGCTGGCACCTTTAACTGAGGTGGTTCAATTACCAACGAAGTCCCAGAAGAACCGTCTAAAACTAGTTGCTCTGAGCCTGCGTCCACAGCTTTTGGGTCTGGAAATACAAATCGTAATAAGGGAGGAGCTAAAAAGGTTGTCAAGATAACCATCATGATAATTGCCGCCCCTAATGGTTTTGAGAGAGCGCCACTGGCTGCGCCGACACCAGCAAACACTAATCCAACTTCCCCTCTGGGAATCATCCCCACACCGATCGCTAAACGGTTAATTCCTGGTTGACCAAACACGCTTAAACCTGTGATCACTTTACCGAGAATGGCTACTATGATCAGGAAAGTTGCCATAATTAGACCTTCCCGATTATCGGGAATTGCTGGGTTTAACACTCCCAAATCGGTTTTTGCCCCAACAGTCACAAAGAAAATTGGCACTAACATATCAGCAATGGGACAGACTTGCCTTTGCAGTTCTTTGCGCTTATCTGTCTCTTCTAAGACTAAACCCGCTGCAAAAGCTCCCAGAATTGCTTCTAAGTGGATAGCGGCGGCAAGGTATGCCATCGCAAAAGCAAAGATGAATGCTGGTATTACCAGTCCACCGCGTGTTTTGAGTTTATCAGCGATCGCCACAAAGGACTTATTGAAAACATTACCTAGTAGGATTGCTCCCAAAATAAAACCAGTGGCGCTGATAATCAAATAAATTACTTTGGTGACATCCACCACGCCATCTTTAGCTAGGCTGGCAACTACCGCTAAAACGATGATTCCTAATACATCGTCAATTACGGCAGCACCCAAAATAATCTGCCCTTCTTTAGAATTGAGTCGCCCCAACTCTGACAGCACTTTGGAAGTAATCCCAATACTAGTGGCAGTCAAAGCCGCCCCTGCAAAAATTGCCGGGACAGCACTAATACCAAATAAAGTCATCAGTCCCACAGTACCAGCGGTAAAGGGTACTACTACCCCCACTATTGCTACAACAGTGGCTTGGATACCAACTGCCATTAAGTCTTTTAAATTCGACTCCAAGCCGATTTCAAACAGCAGGATGATTACACCCAATTCTGCTAAAACGGAAACGACTTCAGACTGAGCGGCAAACACCGCTGGTGTGGCTTCAGGCGTTAAACCACCAGTGGTTTGAAGGAAGGACATGATCAAAGAGCTAGAACTGTCTGTGCTGCCTTCTGGAAATACCAAAAGGTGGAAAACAGAGATGCCAACTACCACACCACCTACGAGTTCGCCTAAGACAGGCGGTAAACCCACTTGGTTTGATAACTCTCCACCAACTTTGCTGGCGAGATAAATGACTACTAAGCTTAGTAGCACTGCTGCTACTACCATTGAACTGTCTGCGACTTCTGTTGCGCTAGCCAGCAGAGGAAAAGAAAAGTTGATTGGATCTAACAAATGCATTAGGTTCTCTGAAAATCCTTCTCTTTGATTTTGACGCGTTTCTGAAAAACGTCTATCTGTGGAGATGCAATTTGCAGCTTACATAAATTAATTTGTGCCATTTGTCAAATCAATCAAGCGCTACCTTTCCGGTTCAGGTTTCAGCAGCCAATACGCCACAATAAAATCTCTAAAAAAACTAGTGTAATTTTTTTAGTTTCAAAAAATGTAACCGTTTCAGCTTTTGACGATCGCAATGTCAAAGTAAGAACATACAAATCGTATCTAGCGATCGCACTTGAGTTGTGAAAAACTTGTGGTAGCTGTTGACTCTCAACGGCCACCAGAAGATTGCTACATGCGTTGATTAAAAACATCTGTGGATACTTTGAGGAGTGCAAATCTTATGACTAGAGCCGCTTTAACCGGTTCTCAGTTTCCATCTGGAAACTTGTGGAAAATACTGCCTTTAGCCTTGCTAGTATGTGTAACTTTTACGCTGCCCGCGTTGGCGCAAGAAAAAGATAAATTGTGGCGAACCCTTAGTGTCAGTGGTCGCGGAGTGGAAACAATTCCTACAACCCTGGCGCAAGTCAGTTTAGGAGTGGAGATTCAGGGGAAAACAGCACAGGAGGTACAGCAAGAAGCCGCTCGCAGGTCATCGGCTGTAGTTGCGTTCCTCAAGAGCAAAAATGTTGAAAAATTACAAACTACTGGTATCCGGCTCAACCCAGTTTATAGCTACACCGATAATGTACAGCGAATTACAGGTTATGCTGCCAATAACACTGTGAGTTTTAGCATTCCTGTTGAGCAAGCTGGGACATTATTGGATGATGCAGTAAAAGCGGGTGCGACACAAATTAACGGTATTAGTTTTGTTGCGAATGATGAAGCGATCGCGGCTGCTCAAAAACAAGCATTAAAAGAAGCTACTCAAGATGCCCAGCAGCAAGCTGAAGCTGTTTTCAGTGCCTTGGGTTTCAAATCCAAAGAAATAGTGAGCATTCAAGTTAATAATGCTACTCCACCTCGACCACCCATGTTTTTACGGGCTGAGGCTGCAAAGTTAGATGATGCTTCCACCCCTGTTGTTGGTGGTGAACAGGAAGTAGAAGCATCGGTGACATTACAAATTAGTTATTAGTCATTTGTCATTAGTCCTTTGTCCTTTGTCAGGATAAAGGACTAATAATCAATGCCCAATTAAAAATGTTCTGAAGACATATCTCCAGTACCGCCCTCTCCATCTCGCTTAGAGCCTAATAAATCTAGTTGGTCTACTCTAATAATCGGTGTAGAACGGTTTGCTCCTGTTTGGCGATCGCTCCATGTGTCAAACTTTAAGGAACCTTTGATGCCAATTAGACTTCCCTTGCGGACATAATTACCTGCTACCTCAGCCGTCTTATCCCATAATTCCAACGTGAACCAGTCAGGTTCATCGCTGTTGCGCGATCGCCTTTTTACCGCTAGTGTCAATCTACACTTCACACTACCAGACTCAAAATATTTTATATCAGGGTCGCCGCCTACACGACCAACAAGAGTGACAATATTAATACTCATACGTGTTGCCTTTCAGTACAAGTGTACTCATTAATTCCGACTTCCATCATAGCGAATTGTGAAACACTTGAAAATAATGTGTTAAACAGTTAACAATATAGTTGACTTGAAAAATTATACACACTACTTGGAGAAACACATAAAAGTATACGGATATACTAAGCTAACCAGAGAATATCAAAAAACAGATGCCTGAGACATACTAAATATTCCTGGGAATCATATAAAAATATAGTCTAGTTTACTCAACTCAGGATACAAACGTAATCCAATCTGGCACGATTAACTCTGACCGTTGTAGTCAAAAAGTATCGCACATAGGGGGCTTAGAGAAGCGTGGGCATTTTTAGGAACTTTCGCACATCATGGGATATGGGTATCGATCTCGGTACCGCTAACACCCTGGTTTATGTATCTGGTAAAGGTATTGTACTACAAGAGCCTTCTGTAGTTGCTATCGATGTCAACGAAAAGGTGGCACTAGCAGTCGGAGAAGAAGCCAAAAAAATGCTCGGTCGCACACCTGGAAATGTGATTGCCCTCCGCCCTTTGCGAGATGGTGTAATCGCTGACTTTGAGATAGCCGAGCTGATGCTAAAAAGCTTTATTCAGCGTGTAAATGAAGGTAAATCTTTAGTTTTACCCCGGATTGTCATTGGTATTCCCAGTGGTGTCACAGGGGTAGAAAGGCGAGCTGTAATGGATGCAGCTCACCAAGCAGGAGCAAGAAAAGTGTATTTAATTGATGAACCTGTAGCTGCGGCCATCGGTGCAGGACTACCTGTTGCCGAAGCAACTGGCAACATGATCATTGATATCGGTGGTGGAACAACTGAAGTTGCAGTGCTGAGTCTTCAAGGTACAGTGATCAGCGAATCAGTACGCATTGCTGGAGATGAACTGACTGAAGCGATCATTCAGTATATTAAGAAGGTTCATAACTTAGTTATTGGTGAACGTACTGCCGAAGATATCAAAATTCGGCTTGGTTCTGCCTATCCGACTAATGATGATAATGACGCCATGATGGAAGTCCGAGGTTTACACCTGCTTTCTGGTCTACCGCGAACTGTAACAATCAAAGCCCCAGAAATCCGTGAAAGCATGTTAGAACCGCTATCAGTAATTATAGAAGCTGTAAAGCGGACACTGGAACGCACACCTCCAGAACTAGCAGCAGACATCATTGACAGAGGTATTATGTTAGCTGGTGGCGGTGCTTTGCTCAAAGGCATAGATACCCTCATTAGCCATGAAACAGGGATTGTAACCCACATTGCAGCTGATCCTTTAAGCTGTGTTGTGCTGGGAACAGGTCGTGTGTTAGAAAACTTTAAACAGTTGGAACGAGTTGTCACTGAAAGCTCTCGGAATATGTAACAAAAAAAATATCAGACTTGAGTTCTATTTGAGTTCTATTTGGGTTTTATATAAATAGAATCCAAGTAGAACTTAATTTATATAAGTATGCAAAGGTATATATGGTGACAATACGGCGTTGGTGGGATCGTAAAGGATTGCAAATCGGGTTGTTAGCTCTAGTAGTTGGTAGTGCTTGGATATTGCGACAGACTCAAGGTGAATTGGTGCTTGAGACTTACCAGGCAATTACCCGTCCATTAGAGATGTTGCAGTCAGGGCCCACTCGAGAAGAACGTCTCAGAGATGCCCGGATATCAGAACTGCAAACCCGTATAGTAGATTTGGAAAGTCAAAAGACAAAACTACAAGATTTATTAGGCTATGTAGAAAAAGAGCCTCTGGCATCACGGCCAATTCCTGCACGGGTGATAGGACGTAGTGCTGACCAGTGGTGGCAACAAGTTACCCTGAATCGCGGTGCGAATGCAGGGATTCAGGAAGGCTTCATAGTCAAAGCCGATGGCGGTTTGGTGGGTTTAGTGGAAAGCGTAACTCCCAATACTAGTCGCGTGTTGTTAATCAGTGACCTCAAGAGTCAAGTGGGTGTATCCATTAGCCGCACGGCAGCTAAAGGTGTTTTGCGAGGAGATTCTTCTGCGGAAGCTGTGCTGGAATTTTATGAAAAAGTTCCAAATGTGAAAGTGGGAGATTTAGTTTCCACATCTACTTATAGTCAGAAATTTCCATCCGGCTTGGCAGTAGGACGAATCAAGTCGCTGGATTTAAAGAAACTCCCAGCATCAGTGGCAAAAATAGAGCTTTTTCCGCCAATCCGTTCTCTCGATTGGGTAGCTGTTTATCCAAAGCCAGAAAACCAAGAGTCGGCAAATCAAGTGCCGCAAAAGTCTAAGTAAATTCTTCCTTGAAAATCCATAGAAAAATGAAGATTCCTGCATTTGGTGTTAGCAGGCAGAAAAAGCCAAAATCGTCAGAACGAAAGCGAAAATCAAAATTCCAAATCCAGCCGCTTTCTCGTTGGCATCCCGGCATACGTCAGCTGTTGGGTTGGATAGTGACGATTGGATCTGTACTGTTATGTTTACTATTATTACCAACCCGGTTCCCAGGTATGGAATTATTGGGAATTGGCCCTAACTGGCTGTTAATTTGGGTGGTAGCTTGGAGTGTGAAGCGCACGGTGTTTGCCGGAGCATTGGCAGGTATAGTTCTAGGGCTACTTCAAGATTCAATGACATCACCTAACCCTACTCATGCCCTCAGTTTAGGTATAGTGGGAATTTTAACTAGTCTGCTCCAGAAACAGCGTTTTATCGAAGAAGATTTTATCTCAATTGCTGTAATTGTCTTTATTATGGCAGTTTTGGCAGAAACTATCTTTGGGTTGCAATTAACTTTGATAGGCGATGAGCGCAAGGTAACAGATATTTGGACGTATTACCAGCGTGTCGCTCTTGCCTCTGCCATTCTTAGTAGTTTATGGGCACCTGTAGTTTATTATCCTTTGAACCGTTGGTGGCAGCGGATAAAATTATTGGAACAGTCTTGAACTATTTAAAGCTCTGCTCCATAGCCTACGGTGTACACACAAATCGAAAAAAGATCAATTTCTCATTGTTCTCTCGTTTATCTCGTTCCTATGCAGAGCAATAGGAATGCCTAATTAGAGGCTCTGCTAGTCAGATATTGAGTCTCTGACTCAATGAATGCATTCCCAGTCGGAGACTGGGAACGAGGAAATGCTTATCAAGCTAGGTTTTTAGGACTTGTGTGTACACCGTAGGCTCCATAGCAGGAGGATGGGGTCATCTCCCCAAGTGTTGTGCCCCTTTCCCCCTGCCTCTTCGTTGAGTGTTGGTGTAGAAAAAGCTTGGGCGATGGGCGCAAAGCGAGTGTGGGTTCATACGTGCAGTTTGGATAGTGGTCATGCGCTTGCCAATTACCAAGCAAGAGGTTTCCAACTCTACAAAGAGGAAATCCATCAGCAGGAACTACCAGATAAAGTGATTGGACCTTGGACTGGTGCATATAAAGAAGAATAGTATCGACTGTTGGGTTTCGTTCCTTAACCCAAGCGTATTGAGGTATAGCCCATCCTAGACATCGCAAAAACGATTAGCTGGCGAGACAAAACGGATTAAACGCAACCCCAGCCGCGACACTTTCAAGCAGGAGGTTAGGGATAGTACTGTTCTGAAACAGTCAGGAGATGGACTGGTTGAAAAACCGAGTGGTTCATATTTTTGCCGAACTAGCCTGTGACAATATGTTTTGATCGGCATGGAAGCTGTAATGCTTCCTGTCAACGAGCTGATCAAGGAATTGATTGACTACCGCGACTCACTCAAAACTCAAAGCTAACGTCAGTGAACAGGGTGAAAAAATTGCTAGGTGGTAAACACATCCTTTCTAAGAGGATGTTTGAAAAGTCTAAATTATTACTTGCCTGGCGACTAGAAGTCGCGGCTACACAGACAAAACCTGCCTTTCCTTGCGGAATGCTACGCGAACACAGGTTAAAAACCCTTGATTTTGTATTAGTCCACGGAGGTGGACTTCGTTTGTGTAGTAGCGAATTATATTCGCCCAAAACTTTTCAAATAACCTCTAAGGCTTATGAGTAAAGTGGTAAACCTGTTGTTCCAGGAATTGTGTAAAATAATTCCCCTGACCTGATGTTATTAACCCTTCTATATGAAGGGTTTTGAAACCTAAAGTTTCAGTTACCCTGAAGTTGATATATAAAAGAGCAATTTTCAAATGACCATTTACTTTTATAAGGTTTGGCAGCCTTATGGCTGTTTTTCTAACTTTTCTCCCCACGGAATCCACATCCAGGGTACTTACTGGCCAACGGTTGAGCATTATTATCAAGCACAAAAGTTTGTAGCCAGCACGGATGCAGTAATTATACCTATCATCCATGCTGCCGCCACACCAGAAGAAGCTGCTGCTTTGGGAAGATGTAGCGATCGCCAACTCCGTCGAGACTGGGATTTAGTCAAAACTCAAATTATGCGAGAAGCTGTACTCAAAAAGTTTCTCACCCATGCTGATATTAGAGAAGTTCTTCTGAGGACAGGTGATGAGATTTTGGTTGAAAATTCCCCAACCGATTCTTTCTGGGGCTGTGGTGCTAATAAAGCCGGCCAAAATCATCTCGGTAAAACTCTCATGAGTGTGCGTGAAGAAATTCGTAATTTACTATCTTTAACGGGAATTTACGAATAATTTAATCAAAATAGTTACGTTCAACATAAAATCAGCAATTAAACGGGGAATGGTAAAATTCCCCAGTCAAAAACATTATAAAAAGTTGCCAATAATTTAGTTATTTGTTTTAAAAATCTTAATTCATTGAATTAATGAGTAAAAGTGGTAAAAAATATTTTTATTTCAAAGCAATTCTGAAGGAATTAAGTTGGGTGATATCACTGAAATAGTTTGATGATTAAGAATATAAAATTAATAGGTGTCTATGAATAAGATTTTCTCAATTTTAGACTTATGAGGATGTTTGGAAAGTATTAATGATATTCAAAATGCTTTGAGATTTTTCTAAATAACTTTATAAATCTAAGGTATAAAACAAAATAACTGATCCACATCAAGTATATTTGAATACCATTGAAAAAACCTTTGCAACAGATGTATACCTCTAGCAACCTATTTTTAGCAAATATGTCGCGAAATGGGATGAAAATCAAAGTATTGTAAGTTGAAAATTCTTATCAGAGACAATTATAAAAAAATATACTTCAGTCATAGTGTATATAGACAATGACATTTACCGATAAACCAAACGAGTCGCAGCAAAGCTTATACCAACAAAGTTTACTGCACCGGATGACAAAACAGATCAGGCGATCGCTCAATCTCCAAGAGATATTAACAACTACTGTTAGCGAAGTGCGTTTGTTTTTGGGTGCAGATCGGGTAAAGGTGTATCGCTTTGATGCTGATGGTAGTGGTGAAGTCATTGCTGAATCTATCTATGAACAGCATCTACCATCTTTATTGGGGTTACGCTTCCCAGTTCATGATATTCCACAAGCAGCTAGAGAGATGTTTCTGTTAGCGCAGCAACGTGTGATTGTCGATGTGGCTAATGGTAAGACAGGGTTATCGCCTCTACAGTCAAAAGAAACTGGCAAACGTCTACAAACTAATATCTACTATCGGCAAGTAGACCCATGCCATATTCAATACTTACAGGCAATGGGCGTGCAGTCATCGTTGGTAGTGCCCATTTTACATTCCGATCTACAAGAACAATCGGCAAAGCCTAAATTGTGGGGATTATTAGTATCTCACCACAGTGAACCGCGAAAGATTTTAAAGCGGGAACTGAAAGTATTGCAACAAGTTGCTGACCAGGTAGCGATCGCGATCGCTCAAAGTAATCTACTCACTGAAGCCCACGCCAAGCAAGAGCGAGAAGCCACTATTAACCGAGTTACCACACTATTACATAAACTACCGACAATCCAATTACAAGGAGCGTTAGAAGAAGTTATTACTGCCTTCAATGGGGTAGGTGGTAGGCTTTACATTGAAGAGAGTCGGGAACTATACACCTGGGGCGATCAACCGACACTTCCCTACGAGTTAGATAACACTATTATCGAACAGCATCCCTTATGGCAAAACTGGATGGCTGAGTTTCAACAAGGTAATATTTGGACAACACCTGACCTCTATAAAGAACCACGTTTGCGAGTTTTGGCTTTAGCATTCCGTTCTACTGAAATTCGCGGACTTATGGTGATTCCCTTACATTACCGCGAAAAATTTATTGGTGTATTAAGTATTTTTCGCTCTGAATTTGAAACGGAAATCTTGTGGGCCGGACAATGTGAACAAAATCGCCGACAACTGCTACCCAAACTTTCATTTGAGGTTTGGCGAGAGCAAAAAAAGGGGCAAGCACCTGAGTGGAAGCCGGAAGATATGTTATTGGCGCAAGCCTTATACGATCATTTCTCAATGGCAATTCAGCAGCAGCAAATGTACAAACACGTACAAGCCCTGAATGCCAATCTAGAAGTGCGTGTGCAAGAGCAAACTGCTGAACTCGAAAAATCATTACTGCTTACTAAACTACTCAAGCAAGTCACCGAACAGATTCGCCGCACATTAGATTTGCAGACAACTCTGCAAACTATCGTTCGGGAAGTCCGTCCCCTGCTAAATTCAGATCGGGTGCTGATTTTACAACTGAAGAGTAAATCGGTGATTGTGGAAGAGATTAATGGCAATTGGCAGTCAGTCTTGGGAGTGAATGCACCACCGGAATGCTTTCCTGATGAGTATACGCGTCTATACTGCCAGGGCAGGGTACGGGCAATTAACAACGTTTCAACAGCTTCTTTAAGTGATTGTCATCGAGAGTTTTTGCAGAGTTTACAAGTGCAAGCAAACTTAATAGTTCCGATAAATATAGGTATAGAACTATGGGGCTTACTAATTGCCCATGAATGTGAGGCTCCCAGAAATTGGCAGGATGCAGAAATTGATTTATTACAACAGCTAGGAGATCAGGCTGCGATCGCCATTCAACAAGCACAACTCTACGAACAAACCTCTGATGCCGAAATTGAAGCCAGAAATCAAGCTGCCCAGTTAGAGCATACCCTACATGAACTCCAAGAAACACAGACAAGATTAATTCACACCGAAAAAATGTCTGGCTTAGGACAGTTGGTAGCAGGTATCGCTCACGAAATCAACAATCCTGTTAACTTTATCTACGGGAACCTGTGCCACGCCAGTGACTACACCGAACAACTGCTAGAAATTTTACGTCTCTACCAGCTACACTATCCCCATCCCCATAGTGAAATCCAAGCTGCGATCGAAGCGATCGATTTTGAATTTTTGGTAGAAGACCTCCCAAAAATTATGACCTCAATGCAAGTGGGAACCGAGCGCATCCGCTCAATAGTGCTGTCGTTACGCAATTTTTCTCGGTTGGATGAGGCTGAAAATAAGCGGGCTGACCTGCATGAAGGGATTAACAATACCTTATTAATTTTGCAACATCGGTTGAAAGGAAATGCTGAATCTCCACGCATTGAGGTAATCAAAGAGTATGGCAACATCCCACGCGTGGAATGCTATGCGGGCCAAATGAATCAGGTATTTATGAATATTTTCAGCAATGCCATAGATGCCCTGGTAATGGGGACTGGGGAATGGGCAATCGGGACTGACGACAAAGAGAAGAACCTATGCCGAATGCCCACTATCCGGATTTCTACTAAAGTCTCAGCAGATAACTCTCGTCTGTTAATTCGTATTAGCGACAATGGGCCGGGAATGACTGAAGAGGTGAAAAAGCGAGTTTTTGATCCGTTTTACACTACTAAGCCTGTGGGCAAGGGCACAGGCTTAGGACTAGCAATCAGCTATCAGATTATTGTCGAAAAACATGGGGGAATAATGGAGTGCATTTCAGAACCTGGGAAGGGTACAGAGTTCTGGATTGAAATTCCTATCAAACCCCCAGCCAAAATACATGGCTGAAGGTAGATGGATGTTACTTAATGGGCAGTACCAGACTCGAACTGATGACATCCTGCTTGTAAGGCAGGCGCTCTACCAACTGAGCTAACCGCCCTTTTGACTAATCCTTAATTAATATAGCAAAACATTTCACATTGCGCTAGTCTTTTTCAGAAAATCTTTTTTTCTCTTATACTGACTCAGTATTCAGTTAATCAGCACTGGCTCAACGCCCCGCTATCGCTAACAGGAATTAGTATGCCCTCTGGTCGGACGCACGATCGCATTACTATGTATGCTCTGCCGTTCGTGGCGGGCGTTACTTTCTGGCAGACTCACAGTAGCAATGCGACTTTGTTGGTTGCAGGCGGGTTTTTATTTGGCGGGCTGATGTTTGGCCCCGATTTGGATATCTACTCTGTGCAATTTCAACGCTGGGGTTTCTTGCGCTGGATTTGGCTACCTTATCAAAGAAGTCTGCGTCATCGTTCTTTTTTATCCCACGGGCCGATTATTGGCACGATTTTGCGGATAATTTATCTGGGGTGTTTGCTTGCTATTGTGGCAATTTTCGTTTTGGTAATTGCTGAAAGGTTGTGGAATCTGAGTTTTACTTGGCAGGATTTGGGTAGAACTGTGGGGCGATCGCTCGTGGATTACGATACTGAATATATTGCCCTCTTTTTGGGTTTGGAACTCGGTGCGATGAGTCATTCTCTCAGCGATTGGGGTGGTTCAGCTTATAAGCGGTTTAAAAAGCAGGGGGTTCGGGGGGTGTTTCCTAGTGGCAAAATTAAGAGGCGGAAAGTGAGGAGTGGTAGTCGTCGACCGAGAGTAAAGAAATAATTTTTTTAAACGCAAAGGAACGCGAAGGGAAGCGCAGAGGTACGCAGAGGTATGGAAGAAAAAAATGAGACTTTGGTGGCGTTGCAGGAATTGATTGAGGTGGTGGCGAAGTTGCGATCGCCTGATGGTGGTTGTCCTTGGGATTTGGCTCAAACTTCCGAAACGCTTACACCTTATGTGATTGAGGAAGCTTATGAGGTGGTGGATGCGATTAAGAGTGGGGATAAGGGTGCGATCGCAGAGGAGTTAGGCGATTTATTATTACAGGTGGTATTGCAGGCCCAAATAGCTAGCGAATCTGGGCAATTTTCTTTGAAAGAAATAACTCAGGGGATTTCCCAAAAGTTGATTCGCCGTCATCCCCATGTGTTTGGTGATGTGTCGGTGGCGAGTGTGGATGAGGTGCGGCAAAATTGGGAACAAATTAAAGCTGCGGAAAAGGGTGAAGCATCTCCAGACACGCAAAAATTTAGTGCTAAACTCGCTCGTTATGGACGTACTCTTCCCCCACTGACGGCGGCGATGAAGATTTCTCAAAAGGCTGCGGCGATCGGGTTTGAATGGGAAAATATTCAAGGCGTTTGGGATAAGTTTCATGAGGAGTTAGGGGAGTTTCAACAGGCTTTAGCTGAGGAAACACCTGAACGACAACAAGCAGAGTTAGGTGATTTACTTTTTGCAGTTATTCAGCTAGCCCGTTGGCATGATCTTGACCCCAGCACTGGTTTGCAAGGTACAAATCAGCGATTTGTCCAGCGATTAGAAAAAATGGAGGCGGTTGTTGACCGTCCCCTTTCTGATTACAGTTTGAATGAGTTAGAAACTCTCTGGCAACAAGCAAAAGCTCAACTTGCTCAAGAAGGGAGTGGGGAGTAGGGAGTGGGGAGTAGGGAATGGGGCATTGGGCATTGGGCATTGAAAAGGGGCAGGGGGTAAGCCCGGATTTCTCACGCATATAGCCAGATGGGGAAGAGGAGTCTGGGGGGTCTGGGGGGTGTGGGAAGAGAAGAATTAATAACCAATGCCCCATTCCCCATTCCCCATTCCCCATTCCCCATTCCCCATTCCCTACTTCAAGCTTTTTCAGCATCGAACCACTTATCATATAGCGATTGATAAGTGCCATTTTCTTTAAGATTCAGTAGAGCCTGATTAATTGGTTTGCGGTAGGGACTGTTGTTAGGCAGAATGATTCCATAGCTTTCTTCACGTAAGATACTGCCAACAATCTGTACTTTTCCTTTGCCTTCATTAGCAGCATAGAAAAGAAGTACAGGCGCATCAAACACCACGGCATCAGCTTTTTTGGTTTGCAGAGCATTGTAAGCTTGCTCAATCTTGTTAACTTCTAAAACTGAAATCTTATGTTCTCGCATATATGTGGCCGCTGTGCTGCCCGCAGTTGTGGCCACTACCTTACCAGGTAAATCGTCTATACTCCTGATATCGCCCTGAAGCTGTTGTACTGTCAATGAGGTAGTAGCGCTGGCTGTAAAGTAGGCGGCAAAAAGTACTCCAATGAACATCCAGATAATACCTACTAAGCGTCCCAGTACTCCTTTGGGCATTTCATCAGCTTGGGTGGCTAATGTGGCAGCTGACCACCAACAGGCTTTGAAAATGCCAGGAAAGTATGATTTGGGAATCATCCCATCTTTATGATTGCGCTCAGATAACCAAATAATGTGGGCTGCTACAACAATTAGCACTAGGGCAACGCCTATTACCTGCAACAGGCTAGCTGAGAAAAACAATTGCAAAATATTTGGGAAGGCATTGTCGTTGGTTTCTGAGTTTCTTACCATAATTTGCAGCCCCCCAGCAAAAATGGGTAATGAGAAATCAAAATTCTCCTGGCGTTCGGCTGTAATCGAAATAGCTGAAATCCCTAAATTAGCTTTGTTGTCCTTAATAGCAGAAAGCAGTTCTGGTACAGAGGAATATTCAATAAATTTAGACTCTACACCTATTTGGTTAGCGATATTGCGCCAGAGGTCGATACTGAATCCTGATAGCTCACCTTTGTTTGCTAGCACAAAGGGCGGTATAACTCGTGTAGCGACTAATAACGGTTGTTGGAGTTGTGGTTTTTGGGCTAGTCCTGGGGATGTCATGAACAACAATGCCAGAATTCCACTTATTAATCCTATGCAGGTATACAGTGCTAAGGAACGCCTGGTTTTGTTTTTCCGGTCATATCTGCCAATTGGGCTTTTTCTCCCAGCTATAAGTTGGCGAAATCTAGTAGCGATCGCATTTATCATCAGAATTTTTTTGGGGTTGTATGCATAATCTATTTATCATGCCCACCCCATATCAAATATCACAATTATCATCCCCCTAAAACCGATTTTTTTCAGATTTAGGGGGATGAACATGGTTAAAGCTAGATTCAAGCCGAACTACAATTTGATGGTAACGGTCTTAACTTCGGTATATTGCTGCAAGCCATATTCGCCAAGTTCTCGACCAATACCAGACTGCTTAAATCCACCAAAGGGTGCAGCAGCATCAAATACGTCGTAGCAGTTTACCCACACCGTACCTGCTCGGAGATTATTCGCGATCGCATGAGCTTTGGTGATATCCTGAGTCCAAACAGCGGCGGCTAGTCCGTATATGGTGGCATTCGCCCGTTGAATTACTTCGTCGATATCTTTGAATTTGATGATGCTCATCACTGGGCCAAAGATTTCCTCTTGAGCAATCTTCATGTCATCGCGGACATCTGCAAAGACTGTGGGGGCGATAAAATAACCTTTGTTGCCGACTCGATTGCCGCCACATAGCATCTGTGCACCTTCGCGCATTCCAGATTCGATATAGCTCATCACTCGATCAAATTGGTCTTTGTCTACTTGCGGCCCTTGTTCTGTGTTCGCATCGAAAGGATTACCGACAACCCGCACTCTTGCTCTTTCTACAGTTCTAGCAACGAACTCGTCATAACATTTTTCTTCGACAAACAGCCGCGAACCAGCACAACAGCACTGCCCTTGGTTAAAGAATATGGCATCGTGGGAACCTGCGATCGCTGCATCCATGTCAGCATCGGCAAAGACAATGTTAGGACTCTTACCACCAAGTTCTAATGTGACGCGCTTCAGATTACTTTTGGCTGCCGCTTCCATAATTAGATGACCGACTTCAGTGGAACCAGTAAATGCCACTTTGTCAATATCTCTATGACGAGCGATCGCAGCCCCGGCGGTTGGGCCATATCCTGATAATATATTCACCACGCCAGGCGGAAAACCAGCTTCAATAATCAACTCACCTACCCGCAACGCTGATAATGGTGTTTGTTCTGCTGTTTTAAGAACTACAGTGTTACCAGTTGCCAAAGCCGGTGCTAATTTCCACGCCTGCATCAATAGGGGAAAATTCCACGGGATAATTTGACCAACTACACCCACAGGTTCATGGCGAGTGTAGCAGAAGTATGGCCCGTTAATTGGGATAGTTTTACCTTGTACTTTGTCTGCCCAACCTGCATAGTAACGATAGCAGGCGATGACTAGACCCAAATCACCTAATGAATCTTGTAATGGTTTGCCGTTGTCGAGAGTTTCTAGCTGCGCCAACTCATCGATATTTTGCTCAATTAAGTCAGCTAATTTGTAAAGCAACTCGCCGCGACGGGTCGCAGATATCTTTCTCCATTCCCCACTATTGAAGGCGTTGCGGGCCGCTTGTACTGCGTTATCTACATCTGGGGCGTCTGCTTCTGAGACTTCGCAGATTACCTCACCTGTAGTCGGGTTGATTGTTTCAAATCGGCGATCGCTGACACTATTTACCCACTCATTGTTAATCAGCAACTTGGTTGGGCCAATTTTGACCTGTTGTCCTGGTACTGTTGCTATAACCATCAGGCCCTCCTTAAGCTATAAAAAAAATTGCTTAAATTGCTTAAATCTACTTATTATGTTTGTTGCTGTACAGCACCCTAGATGGATTTCTTTATCAATTCTTTATTTTAGGATAAGAGTTAGAGGTTGAGATAGCTATATTGTGTCTAAATTCACTTTGTAGAAGTCGCGTTGGCAAGACAAACTTCTATGTTTGAGCAATAAGTTTTGAGATCAGCTTTTAGCGTAAAGTTGGGCTTATAGCTGCTTAATTTTCTCTCTCACGTGCGCTTGTTATATCTTAGCAAAGTGAGCAATATGGATGATTTTAGTCAACAAATAGAGAAATTGCGCTCACGGGTGACAGGATTACTGCAAAGTAGTGCAAGTGAGGGATACTCGCAACAAGAGCTAACGGCAGAAGCTTTTGAAGAACTTCAAATCTCCTTGGAAGAACTAAAAATCGCCTCCGAGGAACTACAAGCAACACGAATCGTAGTAGAGAAGGAGCGTCAGCGCTACCAAGAATTATTTGATTTTGCGCCTGATGGTTACTTGGTAACTGATACATTCGGCACTATCCTCGAAGCTAATCGTGCTGCTACCATACACCTGAATGTTTTACAGCGATTTTTGGTTGGCAAACCGCTGCTTAGTTTCATCGCCCAGTCAGATCATCAACCTTTTTTTAATTACCTAACTCAGTTGCAGCACCTAGACCGGGGTGGAGAATGGGAAGTGTGTTTACAACCACGGGAAAAAATCTGTTTTGATGTTGCTTTGACAGTAGTTACCGTCCGTAACGAAAAAGGTAAGCCAGTTGCTCTACGCTGGCTAATGCGCGACATTAGCCAGCGTAGGCGTTTAGAGTCACAACGCGAGCAGTTATTTGCCAATGAGCAAGCCGCCCGAATTGCAGCCCAAGCAGCAGAGAGGCGCTCTAATTTTTTGGCTGAAGCAAGTCGTATATTGGTATCTTCCTTGGATTACCGTACTACCCTCACCAGCGTCGCGCAATTGGCAGTGCCTACCCTCGCCGATTGGTGTATTGTGGATGTTGTTGAAAATAATTTGGCAGTTTTCAGTAACCCAGTCATCGCTGCATCTGAACCGACGAAAGTATCACTAGTACGAGAACTCCAACAACGCTATCCAATTCCTGTTGATGCTGATTATGGCCCACCAAAGGTTTTACGGACTGGTAAGCCAGAATTAGTTACAAATATTCTTGAGTCTTCATTAGAGAGAAAGGCGTCGAACCAGGAACACCTCAGTCTGCTGTGCCAACTCCAAGTTAAGTCTCATATAGTTGTCCCACTGTTGGTGCGTGAACATAAGTTGGGGACAATTCTATTTGCATCTGCACAACCAGGACGCCATTACACTATCGTAGACCTAGAAATGGCTGAAGAACTTGCTCAACGGGCAGCGTTCGCCATTGACAATGCACAGCTTTATCGACAAGCCCAGGAAGCTAACCGCATCAAAGAAGAGTTTTTAGCGATCGTTTCCCACGAACTTCGTACACCTCTCAATTCTATGTTGGGTTGGGTTCAAATAATACGTAATCGAAAATTGGACGAGGCAATTACCTTTAAGGCACTGGCGACAATCGAACGGAATGCCAAACTTCAAAGAAAACTGATTGAAGATATCCTGGATATCTCACGCATTGTCCAAGGACAAATCCGCCTAAATATCTGTAAAGTTGACCTTGTACCTGTAATTCAGGCGGCAATTGAAGCTGTACATCCCACATCTGAAATTAAGGATATTCAAGTTGAGTCTAATCTTGACTCCTCAGTTGGTCAGGTTATGGGTGATGCAGAACGCCTCCAACAAGTTTTCTGGAATTTGCTCTCTAATGCCGTCAAGTTCACACCTAGCGGGGGACGAGTTGAAGTACATCTGGAACAGGTAAACTCAAATGCCCAGATAACTGTCTCTGACACAGGTAAGGGAATTAGTGCTGACTTTCTACCTTATATCTTTGAGCGCTTCCGTCAAGCTGATAGCACAACGACTAGAGCAGATGGTGGTTTGGGGCTGGGGTTAGCAATTGTGCACCACTTAGTAGAAATGCACTCAGGCATAGTCTATGCGGTTAGCGAGGGGGAAGGAAAGGGAGCAACATTTACAGTGCTGTTACCTTTATTAGAACCGCAACCAGAACAGCTAATTAAAGAAAGTGAAGTAAAAGTCGATAACCTCTTAATGCTCGATGGTTTGCAAGTACTTGTTGTAGATGACAATGCCGATACGCGTGAGTTAATTGCCTTCGTTCTTGAACAGTCTGGAGCGCAGGTGAGGGCGGTTAGCTCAGTAGGTGAAGCCCTGGAAGCGTTACGACGATTAAGACCACATGTTCTAGTCAGTGATATCGGAATGCCAGATGAGGATGGTTATTCTCTAATTCGCAAAGTACGGGCGCAGGAAGGAGAGCAAGGGGAGAAGATTCCAGCTGTAGCACTAACGGCATTTGCTAGAGATGAAGAACGCAGACTCGCTCTGCAAGCTGGATTCCAAGTTCATGTATCCAAGCCAATCGAGCCAGAAGAGTTGGTGACAGTGGTAGCAAACCTTGTTAAAGGCAGCAAACATAATGCACAGCGTTACTAGTTCGTAATTCGTAATTAGGTTTTTGCAAGGGTTTCAGACATTTCAAATGGGTGGTTTATTTTGGCTGTGCCGTAGTCGTTAAACCAGGCAGAGATTTTTGTCTTAACTTAATTTGTTTGAGGATGAACGCAATTACTGATTGCGTGGGCGTGAAAATCAAGGACTAAAGTCCCAATACTTGTCGGTTAAGGGGAAAAGGGGAAGGTGGGGCCCCCTCTGGGGATAAGGGGCGGGGGAAAGGGGAAAGAAAAAACCTTTAACCTTTACCCTTTAACCTTTACCCCAAACCCAATGCCGAGTTAAAAATGCTTAACCGAGCAGTATTGACTAAAGTCCTTACTACAAACTCGTATTAACATAAAAAACGGAGGCAGTTATGAACTACCTCCTTAGAAATTAAAGCTTGGATGGACTGAGAAATGCTTTGACAGCAGCCTAGAAACTCAGCTATCTGCTGCTCAAAAACATAGTCAAGACCACTCCCAGGATAATCGATCCACCGCCAAGGATGAATGACCAGAAGCGATGGTAACTGTTGACAATAGTGCCATTTTCACTCTGGAGTTGAATCAGATCCATCCAAGGTGCAACACCCCGACGGAACCAACCTACCGCTCCAACTTGTTCACCAATCAAGCTTTGGACTCGCTTCATCCCAAACAGAAAGTTACCAATGGGGCCAAAGCGTGAGGCGTAATGCAGATAAAGCATTCCGCTACGATCCTGAATTTTTAAATCGGAACCAAATTTATAACCAGCGTCGCCACGACCAATGAGTTGACCTTCAAGTTTTGCAGGTTGTCCACGCAACGGACTGGCGTAGGGGTCTGACATTAAGGTGAGAATGTCGGTTTCTGGTGCTTGCTTGTAGTCAGGAAACATCACTAAGGCTTTGACGAGAATTCCTATCCCTAAGCCAATTAGTGGCGCACCAATTACCAAACCTGTGTTTGGAGAACTTGACCACAAAATTATACCCATTACCAAGCCAACGAAGAAACCAATTGTTTCAGCACCATACAGTACAACATCTAAAAAGAAGTTGCCGTAAAGCCTACTTTTATTCAGAGTTTTTCCTTCTCCAATAACTCGCCCCATATCAAACTCAGTCGGTAAACCCAATTGTTCGGCATAGTTACTTAATGCACGAACTCGTTTACCTGTCAATGGGTGAGTTGAATTTAACTCCATCCACCAGCCCCAAGGGTTAAACATATCCCACAGAAAGACGCGACCAATTTTTTGGCTATCAGATGCAATGCGGTAGGCGGTTCCTGTGGAAGCGGCGGCTTTATGATCATAGATACCCAAAGCGCGAGTTCCTTCAATCAAACGACTCGGTTCTTGTGTCCGTGAACCTTCTTCCAAAATTCCGTAGGCAATCTTCACCAAAGCGCGGGATAATCCATTGGGATTACCTGTACTTTCGGCTGCAAAGTGGTCGGCAAAGTATTCCCGTGTGCGGGAGAGGTACAGCACTAAATATGTACCGATGACATAAAACACGTAGGCAACTAGACCAGCAGTTTGTATCGCATCTTTAATTTTGCTATCGCCACCACGTCCCAATCTTCTGGCTGTAATGTAAATTAGATAGCAAATTTGCACTAAGGTAGAAGCTACTGTCATCACTGCAAAGTCCCAGTGGACTATGTGCCCTAGTTCGTGGGCGTAAACAGTAGCAATTTCATCGTCATCCAGGTATGTGAAAAGTCCTTGACTGACGACTAAACGGGCGCTGTTCGGCAATGAACCATAAGTAAAAGCCGTGGGGTTTTGGTCGTTAATGATTCCCAAACGGGGCATTTTCAGCTTTTTCTGCTCACAGATTTGCTGAATAACTTTAGCTGTCTCTGGACTGAGGGTTTCAACTTCTGCTAACTCTACCCAGCGAGTTTGGTAAAGCCAGCCTTGGGTTAAGTCCATGATGAATGGAGATATGAAAAAGGCAGCGATATTAAAAACTAGGGTAATACCAATAGCGATCGCTAGCCCTTGGAGTGGATCGTCGCTACCTATAATAAATACCAAGCTCAAACCTAAAGCCAACACCATGCCAAACAGCAAGGTCATGGTGACACCAGAAGCTAACGCTAAACTACCACCCACGCCCCCCATCGCTAATTTCATCCCGGTGGTAGCGGCACGACCAGCTTTTTGGCTGGCGTTAGTTGGCGTTTGGCGGAAGGATTGACTAGCTTGTTCTGCCCAACTACGAGCCTGTGGGTTTTCACTCATCATTAACTTTTGACACAGGGCCTTGGCTTTTTCGGTTTCGCCTGTGGCTTGATAGGCTTTCATCAGCCACATCTGTGCTGAAAGATAATCTGAGGAATCACGTTCAACACAATCACGGCAAAATTGTTCGAGTAATTCAACCGCTTCTTGATAACGTTTTTGTTTTAAAGCGTCTAATCCAGATTGCAATGACATAGGATCTCCCTAGTGAAGGAGTGGTATTTAATCTATCAATACTCAATAGATCCAGCGATCGTCACTGCAATTTCGTAAAAATTTAAATAATGAAAGTATAAAATATCTACTTAAGTAAAAGACTAGAGAAACATACATTAGTATGTCTTTCTAGCCTGGGGAACGCATAAATCATATTTAAGACTTTCAAATACAAACCGTGATAATACTTAGAATATTGCTGAAAATGTAAATTTAGTACGTCTTCCTTATCTGTGTTCAATAATCACAGAATAAATGTTTTTAACCAAGTCTTACTTCACCCGATCAGAGTAATTATTGATTACCCAGATGGTTCACCCGATTGGAGGAAGACGAGTGATGAACATCACCTGAGATTGATAAGATGAAGAAAAGGTAAAGATTTGTGCTATGACTATTCTTGACATTGCTTCTCCCCTAATTGCGATCGCAGGACAAACCCGCCAAGCTGCAAGTAAGCTAGCGATTCTCTCCACTGAGGCCAAAAATCAAGCAATTGTTGCGATCGCTCAAGCTTTAGAATCAGCTAGAGATGAAATTTTACAAGCAAATGTTGCTGATTGTAAAGCTGCTACTGCCGAAGGGATTCCTCAACCGCTTTATAAACGCTTGCAGTTGGATGAACATAAATTAAGAGATGCGATCGTTGGGGTACGAGATGTTGGTAAGCTAGCTGATCCAATTGGTAAAGTGCAGATTCACCGCGAACTTGACACTGGTTTAATTCTGAAGCGCATCACTTGTCCTTTAGGTGTTTTGGGGATTATTTTTGAAGCCCGTCCAGAAGCGGCTATTCAAATTGTTTCGTTAGCAATCAAATCGGGAAATGGTGTAATCCTCAAATGTGGAAAGGAAGCGGTGCGTTCTTGTGAAGCGATAGTTAAGGCAATTAAACAGGGATTATCTCAAACTGCTGTTAACCCTGATGCGGTGCAGTTGCTGACAACTAGAGAAGAAACTTTAGAACTTTTGAAGTTAGATAAATATGTAGATTTAATTATTCCTAGAGGTTCTAATTCTTTTGTCCGGTTTGTGCAGGAAAATACGCGCATTCCGGTACTAGGTCACGCTGACGGGATTTGTCATCTTTATATAGATAAAGCCGCTGATATTTCTAAAGCAGTTACGATTACCGTCGATGCGAAAGCACAATATCCTGCTGTTTGTAATGCAATTGAAACTTTGCTAGTTCATCAATCAATTGCTACAGAATTTTTACCAAAAGTTGCTGAGGCTTTGCAAGAACGCCATGTGGAATTAAGAGGTGATCAACGCACCTTGGAAATTTTGCCTAACATTGCAAATGCAACAGAAACCGACTGGGAAACAGAATACAGCGATTTTATTTTGTCGATAAAGATTGTAGACTCTATAGAAGATGCGATCGCACATATTAACGAATATGGTTCTCGTCATACTGACGCCATTATCTCTGAAGATTCGGCGTCTGTTGAAACTTTCTTTGGACTAGTAAATTCAGCCAATATATTCCACAATTGTTCCACCCGTTTTGCTGATGGTTTCCGCTATGGTTTTGGTGCAGAAGTAGGAATTAGTACGCAACAAATGCCACCCCGCGGTCCCGTTGGTTTAGAAGGATTAGTGACATATAAATATCAAATGACTGGCGATGGTCATATTGTAGCTACTTACACAGGGGAGAATGCTAAGGCTTTTACTCATCAGGATTTAGTGTAAAGTATTCTCACATATAGGACTCATGTCTGATTTCTGAACAAGAGTTAAAGTGAAACCCCGATAAAACGGGCTTTTCAGTCTCAATATGTTTTCAAAAATCAAATCGGAGTCCTATAGTCGGGCCAGTTACAAAAAAGTAGATTTCGCATGAGTAGCAAAATATCCAAGGTCGGTATTATTGGTGCGGGTAATGTGGGTGCAGACGTAGCAAATGCTTTAGTGCTACTCGGTAAATGTGTAACAGTCGTCCTTTTTGACCGAACTTTATCAAAAGCTGAGGGGCAAGCATGGGATATTGAAGACACCATTCCCCTACTTCAAGACATGGAGATTATACCATCAAATCAGTATGAAGATTTAGCGGATTCTGATGTGATTGTCGTGACTGTTGGGGTGCAGCAAAAAGAAGGACAAAGCCGATTAGATATATTGAGCGATAATGCAGAGATCGTGCGTTCAACAATAAAAGAATTGGATCGAGTTGCACCCAATTCAATCATACTTATTGTTAGCAATCCAGTGGATGTACTAACACGGATTGCGATCGCCAGTTCCACTAGAGCAGAAAATCTAATTTTCGGTTCAGGAACCGTTCTTGATACTGCTAGACTGAGATATCAACTTGGTAAGCGATTGAACGTTAGTAAACAAGACGTTCGTGTTTATGTGATTGGAGAGCATGGAGACAGTGAATTTGTCGTTTGGTCTAGTGCATTTATTGGGGGAATTTTGTTAGCTGAATTTCCCATACCACAAGGAGCAACGCTGGAAGAAATTCAGCAAGAGTACGCAGAGTTAACCCGTAAGCGAGGTTATAACATTTCTGAACGTAAAGGAAATACTAGCTATGGCATATCAATAGTAATTTGTCAGTTAGTTGATGCCATCCTGCGAGATGAAAAGCAGATATTTCCAGTATCGGTGAGAGCAGGTTCTAACTATGGAGTTGGTAGTGAAGTTGTTCTTGGACTTCCATGTATCATTAGCTCCCAAGGTATTGAGCGCCAACTGGTGTTACCAAGAAATGCTCATGAACAACGCTTATTAGAAGAGTCAGCCACCAAACTGAATGAAGCCTACAATTCTTTGGATAATTAAAATCAACTCAAATAGTCTGTTTAAAAACGTCCTTTTTTGAATGTTAAACTAATGCTTTCAGTAAAGCTTGAAGTTTCAACTGCACCTCTGCAAACTCTTTGTCAGGATCAGAGCCAGCCACGATACCAGCACCAGCATACAATCTCGCGCGATCGCCATCAATTAATGCTGAACGAATTCCCACAATAAACTCACAGTTACCCTGAGAATCTATCCAACCCAAAGGCGCAGCATACAAACCCCTTTCAAAGCTTTCGTAACGACGAATTTCGGCACAAGCTACATCTTGTGCTGCACCCGCAACGGCTGGTGTAGGATGCAATTGTCCGACAATCTTTAATGGGTGTATGTCAGCAGGAACTGTAGCACTTATTGGTGTCCATAAATGCTGGATATTAGATAATTGTCGCAAGCGGGGTGCTAATATTTGCGGTAATAAACCTAGCTGGCATAGGCGTTGTGTAATGAAATCAAGCACTAGTGAATGTTCATGCTTTTCTTTTTCACTATTTAGTAAGCGATTGGCATTAGCTGCATCTTCAGCAGGGGTTTTACCTCGTGGTGCAGAACCAGCTAAAGCATCCGTAATTAACTGTTGATTATTAATACTAATTAATCTTTCTGGACTTGCACCAATAAAATTTTGTCCTTTGCCATTACTTGTAGAAAAAATATAACAATTAGGATGATTTTGTCTAAGATTATTTAATGATTTAACTAGGTCAAAGTGGTTGCTTGATTTTACATCTAATATATCTGCTAGGACAATCTTACTTAAATGGCTAGACCGAATTTTTTCCAAAACAGATACTACTGAACGTTTAAATTGGGCAGAGTTTGTGAGAGATTTTTTATATAAGTTTTTAGGGAAATAATCAATATTAGCAGAGTAATATTCTAAAGATTGAATAAATTCAATTTTATTTTGCACATTCTCCAACAATCTTTCTATATTTACATTTGGATTGATAATTATATTTGTTACTAATATGCAACGCTGATTTTTTACGGCTACTTGCCAACGTGGAAGAAAAATGGTAGCAGATGGAAATGGATAATCTACTTGGGCGTTTTTATCAAAAAAGCTGAAATAACAAAAAAAGTGAGGCCCAGAAAAAGGTTGGTTTGCGTTACCAAAATTAATTATATTTTTTAGACAAGATTTGATAAAATACTCAGCTTGTGTAAAACGATCTGCACCATCAATCTGTAATTTTGCTACAGAATCAATTGCTGCGATCGCTTCTCCTTTTGCTTTGTCTTCAAAGTAAAAATTTATTTCATTTGCTTGTGTAAGTTGATCCAATACAAGTAAAGGATCAACTAAATCGATCTCTTGGGAGATGCTGACAATTTGCTTGTCATTATTTTGGAGGCACTTTTCTTGGACTGATAACAGAAATTGATATAAATCTTTGCGCTTTACAAACAAGTTACTACGACATGGTGAAACTGTCATGGATCTAACGATAGTAAATTTTTTTTAAGTTAACTTCCTAAAGTGTAATTAATCGTGGTCGTATTTTTACAGGTAACATATTAAGTTGCCATTTCACCAGCGTAGGATTTGCTTTGTTCATGGTGTTCCTAGACCATGATAAGACAGTTTCAGCCTAAGACTGCAATGTGAGAGTGAGTGTTAACAACACAAGGTTAACAAGCCATCATAAAAGTGACAGTTATTTGTATATCGCCCATATCTAGCGTCTCTTTAAATCATAAAATCTAAAGTGTGAGTAATATTCCGGCAATTTAATTAATCACGACTGATGACTACCAAGCAAATTTTATATCCCAACACTAAGTTATGGATGGCAGCGATTAAACCGCCAATGTATAGCGTTGCCATTATGCCCATTTGGGTAGGAACAGCAGTAGCATTTGCCGAAACTAAAATTTTCAATGGTGTAGTATTTTCTACTTTTGTAGCTGCGGCAATCTTAATTCTTGCCTGGGAAAATATCACTAATGATGTGTTTGATTCCGAAACAGGTATTGATCAAAATAAGCACCATTCTCTGGTGAACTTAACAGGCAATAAGCCATTAATATTTTGGATAGGAAATTTATGTTTAGGTTTGGGATTGCTGGGCATACTAGCGATCGCCTTTTGGCAACATGACCTAACCGTTATTGGCATCATTCTACTATGCTGCGGTCTGGGCTATATGTACCAAGGGCCTCCCTTTCGCTTAGGATATCAGGGTTTAGGCGAGATTCTTTGCTTTTTTGCCTTTGGCCCCTTAGCAGTGGAAGCAGCTTACTACAGCCAGACTCAAACTTGGTCAATGACAAGTTTAGCAGCCTCAGTGATTGTCGGGATTGCCACAACCTTAATTTTATTTTGCTCACACTTTCACCAAGTTAAAGATGACATAGCCGCAGGGAAGCGATCGCCTATCGTCCGTCTAGGAACAGCAAAAGGTGCCCAACTCCTAGTTTGGTTCACTGGTAGTATTTATCCCCTCACCTTGCTATTCGTACTATTGGGAATTTCTCCAGTTTGGACGTTACTGAGTTGGGTAAGTCTACCCTTCGCTGTCAAATTATGTCGCCACGTTCAAGAAAATCACAACCAGCCGGACAAAGTTAGTAACTGTAAATTCATCGCCGTAGCCGTGCATTTTTGGGCTTGCTTGCTGTTCGGACTGGGATTTATGCTTTAGCAATTATTAATTGATGCGTTATCAATTTAAATTTCGTCCATATCAGCGAAAGTTTTTGCGATCGCTTACCACCAATCATGGTAAATGGGATATTCGTGAAGGTATTATCCTCCGTCTCACCGATGAATCAGGTAAAGTCGGCTGGGGAGAAATTGCCCCCATCAGTTGGTTTGGTTCCGAAACCTTAGAACAAGCCTTAGATTTTTGTCGCCAACTCCCACGAGAAATTACAGACGAGATAATTTTCTCCATCCCAGATGAGTTACCTGCTTGTCAATTTGGCTTTGAGTCAGCGCAAGGGTGGGGGAGTGGGGAGTGGGGAGTGGGGAGTGGGGGAGATAATTTTATAACTCCTAAATCCTCACTCTTCTTGTACAGCGCCTTGCTAGTAGCAGGGGAAGCGGCTTTAAATCAATGGGAAACGTTGTGGCAGCAAGGATATCGCACATTTAAGTGGAAAATTGGTGTGTATGCGATCGCTGATGAACTAGAAATTTTTGAGTTATTGATACACACCTTACCAGCCTCTACCAAACTGCGATTAGATGCTAACGGTGGACTCAGCTATGAAGAAGCTAACTTATGGCTGCGGACTTGCGACAATCTCAAGGCAAATGCAGAACTACCCCTAGAAATTGAATTTATCGAACAACCGCTACCCGTTGAGAAATTTCAGCAGATGTTGGAATTGAGTACAAGTTATGAAACTGCGATCGCTTTAGATGAATCTGTCGCCACACTTGGGCAACTTGCTGCTTGTCATCAACAAGGTTGGCGAGGGATTTTTGTGATCAAGCCTGGGATAGTCGGATCGCCATCTCGTCTGAGAAAGTTTTGCTACCAGCATCAAATTGATACTGTATTCTCATCAGTATTTGAAACTGCGATCGCTAGACTTGCAGCACTCAAGCTAGCAGCCGAATTATCCCAAAACAACAGAGCAATTGGTTTTGGCATCGACCATTTTTTTGAACAAGAAGAAACGTGGTTTCAAACTTTATGGAACGACCTTTAGACTGTCTTAATAACCTAACTCAGAATGATTGGCTTATCGGTTACAACAGCCATGAATTTAATCAAATAGCTCAAGAATTATATTTAGAATTAACACAATTATCAGCTCGTGGAACACCACCAAAAATCATATTAGCTGAACGTGAACCATTACGATTTTTAGCAAGTTTTATTGCTGCTTGTGCAGCTAATTGTCCAGTTTTTCTTTGTAATCCCGACTGGGGAACACAAGAATGGCAACAAGTCTTTGATTTAGTACAACCAGATATTATTTTGGGAATGGGGCATGGGGCATGGGGCATAGGGAATGGGAATAATAATATCCAATGCCTAATTCCCAATAGCATCATGATTGCCACAGGTGGTTCATCAGGACAAATTAAATTTGCCATCCACACCTGGGAAACTCTCATTTCGTCGGTACAAGGGTTTACAGAATATTTTCAAATCAAACAAGTCAATTCGTTTTGTGTATTGCCGCTATATCACGTTAGCGGTTTAATGCAATTTATGCGCTCATTCGCTACCGCAGGTAAACTAGCTATTCAACCATTTAAAGCTGTAGAATCTAGTCAAATCTTAAATATTAAACAATCAGACTTTTTCATATCTTTAGTACCAACGCAGTTACAACGTCTTCTGCAAAATCCAGAATTAACTGAATGGCTATCCCAATTTAATACTGTACTTTTGGGAGGTGCGCCAGCATGGAACGAACTACTAGAAAAAGCCAGATTTCACCACATCCGGTTAGCACCTACCTATGGTATGACAGAAACCGCCTCTCAAATTGCTACCCTCAAACCGGATGATTTTCTGAGTGGTAAAATTAGCAGTGGTCAAATTCTTCCCCATGCGAAAGTAACTATTCGCAATCAGCAAGGCGAAATTTTAAATTCCAATCAAATCGGAAATATCACCATTCATGCTCAATCTTTAGCTCTTGGTTACTATCCGATAACCAGAGAAGATCAAACTGATTTCCAAGTAGATGATTTAGGCTTTTTAGACGCTCAAGGTCATTTAAATATAGTCGGACGTAACAGCGACAAAATTATTACAGGTGGAGAAAATATCTACCCAGCAGAGATTGAATCAGTTATCTTATCAACTCAAATGGTTGCCGATATTTGTGTCATCGGCATCCCAGATAAACATTGGGGACAAGCCTTAACAGCGATTTACATTCCCAAACAACCAAATACCTCTGCCTTAAAAATCCAAATCTTACTTAAAAACAAACTCAGCAAATTTAAAATCCCTAAATATTGGATTCCCCAGCAAAACTTACCCCGCAACTCCCAAGGTAAAATTAACCGCCAACAGTTACAGCAAATAGCCACAGAATTCCTCCAAAATCCCATCACATAATTTCTCTCGACTTTCTTCTCTCTGCGCCCTCAGCGTCTCTGCGGTTCGTTTCCAACCATTCGACTATCTCTTCAGATAATTCCTGCTTACTTCTACTACTTGCATCAATACAAACATGCCTAGTAATAGCCTTAGCAACTAACACTTCAGCCACTGTAATCTCGTAAGCAATTTCAAACTTATCAACACCTATTTTTTGCGGAATTAAACTAATCAGCAACTTGTCCCCAACAAACATAGGGCGCAAAAAATCAACACTAGCATGAACAATGGGAAACCCCACAGACGGATTAGTAAAAAAATCTTTGAGATTAATACTTGATGCTTCTAAAGATTCTTCATAAGCTTCATGGCAAATACCCAAAACATTAGCAAAATAAACTACCCCAGCAGCATCAGTATCTTGAAAGCGAACCGTGCGGTTATAAGTAAAAGGCATTTTTGACAATTGAATATTAAAAAAACAGCAGGTTTATCCCCTGCTTTACAAACTAATTTTATTGCAACTAAGATAAGTCAGTGATAAAAATTTAATTTCCCCAATTCTGAGTTTGTATCGATTTGTTTAGCCTCATTCAATGCTTTGGGGTTGAATATATGGTGAGGAAAGGCGATCGCTTCTACATTGACTCCAACGGCGGAACCTCAAAGTCATTAAACGAGCAAACATTGTAAGAAGAAGCCGCTAAAGCCTTTACCAGCTTACCGTCGAGAGTCAGCAAAGTAACACCTATCTGCTGTGAAAGTGCAACATAAGAGCCATCATAGGCGGAGATTCCATAATTTAATGCGATCGCAACTGCATCCGCCATCAAGTCAGCTGTGGAGACGACACGCAAAGGGAAGCTTTTGAGAGTTGCTAAATCTGCTGGCACATCAGCAACAGAATAAAGTCTGGCGCGGACATACTTCCAAATGATGTTGCCGCACTCAATGTAAAACAGGTCTGGGACAAAGATCGCAGTTTGAGGATTGGCAAGATGAGCAAACAGTTGATTCACTTTCGGAGTTAGTGGATCGTCTGGTATAAATTGCTTAATAGCTACACTTGCGTCTACAACACACTTGAGAGGGATAGTCATCTGTCTCGGTCTTCTCGGATTAACGCAGTACTATCAGGCCATTCCACATCAGTCTGGCGACTCTCACGACGAAGGCGGATTTCTTCTAAGAGTTTTGGGACATTTTTTCGTCTTTCGTCTTCTATTTGCTGTGCTTCAGTTTTTAAAGCTTGTTCTAACAGAGTTATAACTTGGGCGTTAATAGAACGGTGTTCAGATGCCGCTAACTCTTGCAGTTTTGCATACAAATCATCGGGTAAATTTCTTACATAAAGGGTAGCCATCGCTTTACCTCAAAGTAGAATTTATCAAAATGATAGCATAATGCAAGCAAGGGGAGAGAGGAGCGATCGCTTTTGAAACAAATATCAAAACTAAATACTTAAATTAGACGCTATCTTAGTATGCTCTGAGTGTTAATATCACTTCCACTTAGTAAAATTGACCTCCTCAAAAAAATTCTATGAGCATTAACGCTTTTGTGGATTATGGCTTCCCTTCTGGCAGAGATTTTTGCGTACAATTTTTGTCTAGTTCGGAGTTTAAGGCTACAACCCTCAGAGAAATTGCTCCGTCAGCTACGAGTAAAGAAAAGAAAGAAAAAATAGCTTTACACATAGCTGATTCTCTTGAAAAGGGTGAACTTACTACAGACAAAGTTCTACTAGCGTATGTCAAGCAGCCAAGGATGTGGTTGAGCATCAAGCAAGGACAGAGTGCCCATATACCTAGTTTAAAGTCGCCCGCTTTGCTATTAAGAGAATTTGGTGAAGAGGGCTGGTATGGCCCTATTCAAGAGACTATGGGATTAAAGAAATGGTATATTCGCACCTATAAGATTCCTGATTACATCCGTAGGAGGACTGGTGAAACTAGTCAATTTGAGGAATGCAATATTCGGTGGTCTGTCATTGCTGAGGTTGGTCATAATTATGTTGCTTTATCATGGGAAGGCTTCTCATTTACTCCACGCAGTGATGAACACACAGATAAATCAACGCAGTTTCCTTTCTGGTTGTATATTCCGGCATTCTTCGATCAATTAGCTGATTATCTGCAAGGTCAATGGGTTCACCCCAATCTTCCTCGTTTAGTTCTGCATGAAATGTGGAACAAATATCTCAACAAATCTATCAATGATTTTCACTATAAATGGCAACACTTGCGGATAAGAGCAGAATCTGCCGGGGTGGCTTTGAATGCTCATAGTTCTGGAGTACACGAAATTGATGCGAGTGGGTTACAGGCACTCTCTCGACAATTAGCTGAATCTGCACTAGAGACACTTGGCTTTACAGATGATATAGAGAAAATCAGTAATGTTGAAAATGCCCTTTTGCGTACTCTGCTCAAAGAATGGGGCACTAAATCTTATGAATTCAGTCTAGACAGAGAAGTCAATTTGAGGGAAGCTGACACTGAAGGTTCAAAAACCAAAGCCCAATTAGAAAAGCTTTTCAAAGCACATTGTTACTTTGGACTCAAACCCGGTTCTAAAACCCAAGATTCTCTTCAGCACCTAAAGTGCCATTCAGGATACTATGGAGGGAGTACGGGTGTACTAAAGTTTCTTCTAAGGGAACTTGGACTTCGAGGCTAAGGCAATGGTCAGCGTGATTTGTAAAGGACGTTTAGATTTCCTATCTGGTGAGCAAAGGGCTGAACTGAGTAGGCACTTTCAGAAACCATCAAAAACGGCTATGCCACACCAGCTTGCCGTTAGATTGGGATTGGAATACTTTGAAGCGCTTGCAGTCATAGCTGTTCTCGAAGCTGAAGGACTCTGTGAAAATCAGCTTCTCATTTATCATAACTGTGAGCCAGATGTGCCAGCAGGGGCAATTCCCTATGGTCAAGGCTTTCCCAATTTGCCTTGGGTTTGTCCATTTTGCGAAAAGAGTGTTGAAGACTACAACGAATTGTCCTTTGATATTATGGCAAAGTCTATGCATTCAATCGAATTTCTTTAATTAAGGTATGCCCAGTCAAGAAGAGTTAGTTCAATCAGCTCTCGATACTCTGGCACTTCTTAACAGAGACGACCCAGCATCAGATAAGTTAGCATCTTTTTTGTACACCGTAAAAGACTCAAGACTTTCAAAATATTTAGAACAACTCAAAGACTTTACACAACTGAAAAATCCTACACTTCCACAAAGTAAACAGGCTGGTGAGTTGCTTGAGCAAATTGTCTGTCTTGTCTTTCGTGGACTTCAAGGAGCCACAAGCTTCAAGAGCTTTCAGTCAGCAGGGCCTCAATACGACTTTTTAGTTAGTGGAGATCAAACAGCTTGGTTATATGTTTGTAATCAACTCTATCTTAAAGAGAATCAAAGAGGCATAGTTATTGAAGCAAAGGCAACCAAAGAGCGCTTGCCTGACAAACAGTTTGCGCGACTATGCAGCATCTTAGACTTAAATCTCTCAAGCACAGTCGGACTGGGAATATTTTTTACACTGAACGGAGCAGCAGGCTTTCCTCAATCAGGTGATACTAGACAGAGGGCAATCAGTGACTGTAGATTACGTCAAGTAATTTTTCATGCTAAGACCCAAAAAAGAATAGTTGTCTTAGACAAAAATGACATTTTTGAGTTAGGTAAAAACGGTTCTCTAATTCAGATACTTGTTAGAAAAATCCGAGATTTAGACGAACTGAGCGGTCTTCCAACTACATCAGTTGAGCAAACCCAGGAAATAGATTTACCTGATCACTTAAAGCACTTATATGAGGATGTGATGTGAAATTTTGTATCAACTTCCTGCTGAACTAATAAGCAATAGCTATTAACCAATATCTAATTCCCAAACTATTCAACGGAGAGGGGGAGATTCGAACTCCCGGAGGTTTTAGCCTCATCCGATTTCAAGTCGGACGCAATCGACCACTCTGCCACCTCTCCAGTAAATCTGTCAAACTTGTGCTGATCCTAGTTTTAGACGCTATTCAGGCGCTTTTGTTGGTTCGCACTAAACTTGACAGATCATACTATACCCTATTATCTACGCAGATTGCACTACTGGATGCGAATGTCTACGACACAATGCGCGATCGCTCATACAAAATTTCCTCCTCTGCCACCTGGAAGTCATTCCCCACCCAAACTAGGGAAACTTGCGAAACCACACCCGCCTCTAGGGTGACAATGGAAAAGTTACGCAACTTCTCGCTGTCATTTTCCACAATCCTGGGGACACTAGCCGCATTTAAGTAAATTGTCCCCTCTGGACTTCTAAAGATGGGTTTGCGCTGCACCTTCTTGGTATGGCGTAAATCTCGGTGCATGTGACCAAATGTCACCAGAGGAATGGTTTTACCAGCAGTCAAGGCATGAGAAATCGCCTCGCCAAAGTCTGGATCGCCAAAGTCGCCGCCAATTGGGTGCCAGTCTTTGCCGCAGGGGTCTTCGGGGCGATCGCCTAATCCACTAGGCCCGTTGTGACCCAAAAATATAATCGTCTCGTAAGCGGCGCTTTTGATCGCTTTCACAATGCGATCGGCAGATTCTTCCAAACTCGTCACACCGTAACGTTCTTGACAGATTTCCGCGAATTTCCACTCTGGGCCACCCCAAGTAAAGGGACGACCCCCCACTACAGTTAAATTCCAAGCGGGAAAATCCAACTTACCGTAACCGACATGGGACGGGCCTAATAAATCGAGTTGTTCCTGTACCCAGTCTTCCTTAGAGCGGTCATAAGGAGCCTTTTTGCGTCCCCATTCGGTGGCGGTATACCAAGCATCGTGGTTGCCCATTACGGCTGCTTTGGGAATATCGAGAGATGCGATCGCTCTGACCACTTCCACCGACTCGTTGCCAAAATCCCCGACAAACAACGCTAAGTCAACACCCAGATGCTTGAGTGCAATACCATCTTCCACTTCCCATTGGTCGTGAACATCTCCAATTACAGCAATTTTGAGGGTTATCGATTGAGTTTTCTGACTGGTCATGCCACTTTCCTTGCCGTCTATCTCCAGGATATGAAACTCAGCCGGATTTGGACACAACCCCAAAATATCAACCGTCCACTATTTTTGGTAAAAACTACTATAATTGATTCCACAGGACATAAATTTGCAATTTAAAGCACCCCTAAACTGTGTTTACTACTGCACTAGCTCAACGAGAAAAAACCCAACCGGGTGAACTACCACTAGATTTATTTGCCGCCATTGAGAGTCTCAAAAAAGAACTCAACGCAGTTATCCTGGCGCATTATTATCAAGAGCCAGATATTCAGGATATTGCCGACTTTATTGGGGATTCATTACAATTAGCAAGAGCCGCCGAAAAAACCAATGCGGATGTGATTGTCTTTGCTGGTGTTCACTTCATGGCAGAAACAGCAAAGATACTTAATCCCGATAAATTAGTACTTTTACCAGATTTGGATGCTGGTTGTTCTTTAGCAGATAGTTGTCCACCAGACGAATTCGCAGCTTTTAAAGCAGCGCATCCAGATCATTTGGTGGTGTCTTACATCAACTGCTCTGCTGATATCAAGGCGATGAGCGATATTATTTGTACTAGCTCCAACGCTGTGAAAATTGTGCAGCAGATACCGAAAGAACAGCCGATTATTTTTGCCCCAGATCGGAATTTGGGGCGGTATGTCATGGAACAGACTGGACGAGATTTGGTGCTATGGCAAGGTAGCTGTGTTGTCCATGAAACCTTTTCGGAAAAGAAAATTGTCCAGTTAAAAATTGCCCATCCCGAAGCAGAGGCGATCGCACACCCAGAATGTGAAAGTAGTGTATTGCGCCACGCCAGTTTTATTGGCTCCACAGCCGCTTTACTCAAGTATTGTCAAAGCAGCCCCACCAAAGAATTTATCGTTGCTACGGAGCCGGGAATAATTCATCAAATGCAAAAATTAGCTCCTGACAAGCATTTTATTCCTGCACCGCCGATAAATAACTGTGCTTGTAACGAATGTCCCTTTATGCGGTTAAACACCCTAGAAAAGCTCTACTGGGCAATGAAAAATCGTACTCCCGAAATTACCATGTCAGAGGATATTCGGCTTGCCGCACTGCGACCAATGCAACGAATGCTGGAAATGAGCGTGTAACTAGTATTTTGTATCGAAATGGTAGAGACGCAATTTTGTTGCGATCTCTACCCACAAGTTATTTTTCCTAACCACTTGCTATTTATAAAAGGTGGTGCTAAGATTTTAAATCGTGAGACAAATCGGGTCGGTGTCCGAGTGGTTAATGGAGACGGACTGTAAATCCGTTGGCTTGCGCCTACGCTGGTTCAAATCCAGCCCGGCCCACCACTTACGAAGTTATAAGTTATAATGTCTGGGTAAGCATCAAAACTCCCAGCATTTAACTTCTAGCTGAAAAATCGAAATCATAATTTCGCCCGTGTGGCTCAGTGGTAGAGCACACCCTTGGTAAGGGTGAGGTCACGAGTTCAATCCTCGTCACGGGCTTTTTAGATTAACAGTTACCAGTCCTAAAACACTCTAGCTTGTCCTAAATATGTCTTAAGTATAGGACAGTCAAGGGATGGTTAGCTACGTATGTCACAAAGCGGGTAACTTTCCGGGGGATTTTAGTAGAGTCAAAAGCCCCGTTATGGGCTATTGGTCATTGGTCATTGGTCATTGGTTATTGGGTTCTCCGCCATCATCTCCGCCATCATCGCGGAAATGGGTGAAATCTCCGCCATCATTCCGCCATTGGCTTAAATCAGTCTCAGGTAGCCCCCTTTCTGCCTCCAGAGACTTCATATTTACATTGACTTCAATATGAGTATCGGGTGGATTATTGACCACTAAGAACTTAGCTATATTCATGGCCGCCTCGGTCATTTCTATAAGTGTTCTTGCAGTCCTTAAGTCCCCAGTATCCTTAAAACTGTTATTAAGCTCATTAGCATTACTGAGTAACATATCCCGCGCCGATCGCATCAACTGAGCCTCTGAATCACTGGGGGTATAAAAAGAGTCTTGAGATGTGTTTAGGGTTGCTTTGGGGGCTGTCCTTTCCTTGTAGTTGTTCAGTTGCCTGGGAGTAACCTTAAACCCTTGTTTTACCAGCCATCGGGATATAGAGGGGGCAGATATCCCCTTAGATATCTGGTCATCTACAGTAGCCCTGATATCCTCTGGTAGCCCCTTAACCATACAGGGCTTATTATTTGCCATTGCGACCCTCTTTTATCCTCTGGTTTACCTCTTTTCGCAGAGTCTTAATCGCCAATAACAACTCAGAGGGATCTACCATATCTGCCAGTTTTATCTCAACCACTGGAGTAGTCCGAGATTTCTTTAACATCTCGATACCCTCTCGGATTAGATCAGCCACACTCTGACCGCTATTTTGACTTTCCTGTTCTAACCACAGGAGAGTAGATTCCTTCATCCGAGTTGTATACTGTTTATCCTGAATCTTCTGTTTCATATCCGCATCCCAAACGCACTGCTTACAGATATTTAGTCAATCTGGGAATATCAGTATAATCTGCACTTTTAGAATATACCTATCAGGTTTACTTATATTCCATAGCCTATGACATTAAACCACCTACTGACTAAGCATCTGAGGCGATCGCTGAGACATTGGGGGTAATATTGGTCAGCCGGGGATGCCAAACAGAGGCAAATAGGGTTAACCCTTGGGCATCCTGGGGGCATCCAGACGCACACAGTAGGATAAATATTTCCCAGTTAAAAGCCCCCTGGAGTATTCCGGGGGCTTTGTTGTATTTACTGGATTTCAAGGGAGTTTGTTATGCTTATTTGGCTGTTCCGATAGGCGCTACATGGTCTGGAAAAGGTTTAATAAAGTTTCTCTAGGGTCTAGATTGTCTGCTGTGTCTATTAAATATTCCTGGTCATCCTTCATGACTAGATTGAAGTATACTGCCTCCATGTAGTCTTCATCTGTAGAGTCCGCGTCAGCAACTTCGATGAAGTCTACATCTTCGGTGTTTAACTCAACTGATAGCCCGTCTGTAGTGGTGATATTGATTATTGTTGACATATTGGGTTGGGTTAGCCTGGGTAGGCTGACCTTATGTTTAATGGCAACACTTTAGCACTTAGTTTTTAGTCTGTGCCTGGGGTCGCTTCAGTATTGGCTTTCTGGTTCCCTGCGATCGCTTCCTAAGTACCGCTATTAGTCTTTGTCTTTGTTCAGGGGTCAATAGCTTGTAAAAAGCCCTTTGTTCGGGGGCAAGGTTTTTGAAAATATTCAGGGGTTTCAGGGTAGTCTGTTGACTTTGTGAGTTTTTCAGTGATATTTTTCATACAATAACTATGTC
>NZ_JBDNJQ010000506.1:0-220 GCF_051172895.1 Nostoc sp. CALU 1950
ATACACTAAAGCGATATCCTATTTGCAACCAGCTTTAGAGATTTTGCAGCGATTGCAGTCACCACACGCTGAAAGTGTGAGTGCAAGTCTTGATAGGGTAATGGGTAATTCGTAATTCGTAATTCGTAATTCGTAATTACAGGACTGAAAGATTTTTTGTCTCATGCAAAGGCGCAAAGAAGAACGCGAGAGTGTTTTCTAAATAAATGAAAATTGCTGT
>NZ_JBDNJQ010000507.1:0-219 GCF_051172895.1 Nostoc sp. CALU 1950
CTGCCAGAAGCGATCGCCCGCCTGCCACAACTCACTTACCTGGATTTAAAGGGCAACGAATTAACAACGCTGCCAGAAGCGATCGCCCGCCTGGAACAACTCACTTCCCTGAGTTTAAGCGGCAACCAATTAACGACACTGCCAGAAGCGATCGCCCGCCTGCCACAACTCACTTACCTGGATTTAAAGGGCAACGAATTAACAACGCTGCCAGAAGCG
>NZ_JBDNJQ010000508.1:0-219 GCF_051172895.1 Nostoc sp. CALU 1950
TGAGATCGAATCCCGAAAAACTAGTTGATACTTTGGCATCCCCAACTATAGTTTCAGCAACTAGATGTTGTCCGGAATCTTGCACTGAGTGTAAAGAATCTTGCCACTCTGACAATGAATTAACAGCAACAGGGGTATGTCCTACTAGTTTGTAATAAAGCATCTTTTTTTAAGTCGCAGGTCGCAAGTCGCAAGTAATACCAATTTTTTTAAGTCGCA
>NZ_JBDNJQ010000509.1:0-218 GCF_051172895.1 Nostoc sp. CALU 1950
AACTGTTTCAACTATTGACTGTACCCATTTTTGAAAGCATTGCTCAAATACTTTTGGGTTAATACGCTCAAATAGTCGTCGAAAGGTATCTGCGCTGGGGATACCCCACGGTAAATCTAAAAATTCCTCCAGCCAATCGTATTTGCACGGGTCCATAATTTTCCATATCTTCCCACCCTTTACCTCCTGCAATGACTGACAATATTCCAATAATTAAA